>JAPYPO010000002.1:19476-43261 GCA_029937645.1 Candidatus Hydrogenedentota bacterium | reverse complement strand
GGTTAAGGAAGCCGAGCAGGGGATGCGCGTATCCGTCGCCGAAGCCAACGCCCGCGCTATCGAGGGTGAAAACACCTCGGCCGCCGCCGTGGCGAAATCCAAATCGGAACTGACCGTTAAGGAGGCGGAAGCGTACGAGATCGGCGAGACGCGGAAGCGGGAAGCCGAGGCGGCTGTCCAGGAAGCGCAGAACTTAGCCATGGCGAAGGCCGCCATCGCCGACGCAGAACGGGTCGAGGCCGAGCGCCGCGCCGAACTCGAAGCGCCGGCCAAAGCCCAGAAGGCCCAGACGATTGTTGAAGCGGAAGCCAAGCGCGAGCGGGTGCGTATCGAGGCCGAGGGTGAAGCCGCGGCCATCTACGCCAAGCTCGAAGCGGAGGCGAAAGGTAACTACGAGATTCTCGCGAAGAAGGGCCAAGGTCTGCGCGAAATTGTCGCGGCTTGTGGAGACGCCGACGCCGCCTTCAAGATGCTCATGCTTGAGCACATGGACCATCTCGCGGAAACCAGCGCGAAGGCCATTTCCAACATCAAGTTTGACAAGGTTATCGTCTGGGACAATGGCGGCGGAAACGGCAGCGGATCGCACACCGGTGTCGCCAGCTTCCTCAACAATATGACCAAGACGCTGCCCCCCATGATGCAAGTCATGAAAGATGTGGGTGGCGTCGAATTCCCGGAATACCTCGCGCGGATCGTGAACGAAAAGGCGGAAACCGAATCGAATGGGTCGGAAGCGAAAATGGCTACTCCGGAGAATGCCGCCACGGCAACCGAGACCCCCTCGGTGGGCGGCTCGGGGGCCGTTAGTAACAAAGATTCAAGCGCCCCGAAGGGAAAAGAGTAGACGCAGGCCATCCTCTACGCTTGACGCGTAACAGCAGAATGGATCAGATCGGCGCGGCGTCGTACTTCCACGGCGCCGTTGCCTATCGTAACGATAGACCACCCTCACCTTAATCCTCTCCCTGAGGGAGAGGAGAACGCCCTACTTGCAGTTAGGTAAAGCGCCTTCCTAAATCCGAATGTCTATTTCCTCTCCCTCAGGGAGAGGACTAAGGTGAGGGTGGTCCTTATTCCAAGAATACTCGCAAGAGCCGTTTTGAATCATGCTCTTTGAATTCAGGGCGGAGTTAATCGCTGGCATAGCGTTTCGACCGGTTGCCCTTCATTTGCTATACTCCCCTTCCCCCGCGCCGTAATTCTGCGCATATTTCCGTGAAGCGATAATTAAGAGGGAAGCCCCATCTGTTGGCGATCCCTGGGAGCAAGTGTTTAGCGATGGAGCTACCGAAGAAGTTAAAGCTGGGCGAAATTGAAACCCGGTGGCAGGAGGCCTGGAAGGAATCGGGCGTTTACGCCTGGGACCCCACGCGTGGACGCGATGAGACCTTTGTGGTTGATACGCCGCCGCCGACCGTTAGTGGCTCGCTTCATGTGGGCCACATGTTCAGCTACTCCCACCAGGATTTTGTTGTCCGATACCAACGTATGCGCGGAAAGAATATCTTTTTCCCCATTGGCTGGGACGACAACGGCCTGCCCACGGAACGCCGCGTTCAGAATTTGTACAACGTCAAGTGCGAGCCGCATCTCCCGTACACCCGGGGGTATGAGGCGAAGCGCGGTGGCAAAGGGGATGTGCAACCCATCAGCCGCAGAAATTTTATCGAGCTGTGCGAGGTGGCGACCAAAGAGGATGAAGAGGCCTTTCGCCATCTGTGGACGCGGCTCGGGCTGTCGTACGATTGGAAGGAAGAGTACGCAACGATCGACGACCATTGCCGGCGGACTTCCCAGCTAAGTTTTCTGGACATGGTGGAGAAGGACGAGGTGTATCACGCGGAACGTCCGGTCATGTGGGATGTGGATTTTCAGACGGCGATCGCGCAGGCGGAGGTGGTTGACAAGGAACGGCCGAGCGCGTTCCACTATCTCAACTTTGGCGTGGACGGCAGCGACGAGAAGATGGTTATCGCCACGACCCGCCCGGAACTGCTGCCGGCGTGTGTTGCGGTGTTCGTCCATCCTGAAGACGAGCGTTACAAAAATTTCATCGGTAAACAGGCGGTTACACCGCTGTTTCATGTGCCGGTTCCTATTATCGCCGACGAGAAGGCCGACCCGGAGAAGGGCACGGGAATCGTCATGTGCTGCACCTTCGGCGATCAGACGGACGTGGAGTGGTGGCGGGATCTGGATTTGCCCCTTCGGCAAGTAGTAGGCCGAAATGGCCATTTGTTGCCTGTAGAGTTCGGCACCGAGGGATGGGAAAGCCAAGACGCGGATCGCGCGAACGAGGCCTACGCTCAGATCCAAGGCCAGTACGTGAAGAAGGCGTTGAAGACGATTATCGAAATCGCCGAGAACACGGACGGCGTCATCGCGAAACCAAAAAAAGACATCACGCACGCCGTGCGTTTTTTCGAGAAAGGCGACCGGCCCCTTGAGCTGATCCCCACGCCGCAGTGGTACGGCAAGATTCTCGATAAGAAGGAAGCGTTGCTTGAACAAGGCAAGAAGATTGCCTGGCATCCCGAGTTTATGGGCGCGCGGTACAGCGATTGGGTGGAGGGGCTCAACCAGGATTGGTGCATGAGCCGGCAGCGTTATTTCGGCGTACCGATCCCGCTGTGGTACAGGTTGGATCAGGATGGTAATCCACTATACGACGAAAAAATCCTCCCGAAGGCCGATGCGCTGCCCATTGACCCGCAAAGTGATGCGCCCGCGGGCTTCACTGAATACCTGCGCGATCAGCCAAACGGTTTCACGGGCGATCCCGATGTGATGGATACCTGGGCGACCAGTTCGCTTACGCCCCAAATCGCCAGCAACTGGGCCGTGGATAAGGAGCGCCATCAGAAACTGTTCCCGATGGACATGCGCCCCCAAAGTCACGAAATTATCCGGACGTGGGCCTTTTACACCATCGTGAAGGCCTACATACACGAGCGCGAGATCCCGTGGAAGAATGTGGTCATCAGTGGCTGGATTCTTGATCCCGACCGCAAGAAGATGTCGAAATCGCAGGGCAATGTGGTGACCCCCGAGCCGCTTATCGATCAGTTTGGCGCGGACTCCGTTCGCTATTGGGCGGCGCGCGCGCGGCTGGGCGTGGACACGGCTTACGATGAGCAGGTTTTCAAAGTTGGCAAGCGACTTTGCACAAAAATTTTTAATGCGAGCAAATTCGCCATCGGGCGATTCTCGGATATCGACCCGGCGCTGCTCGGTACGGAGAAGATTACGCGGGAGATCGACCGGGCGACCGTCGCACAACTGCGCCCCCTTATCCAACGGGCCACGGCGTCGTTTGACGACTTCGATTACGCGCAGGCGTTGTCGCTTATCGAAGAATTCTTCTGGCGCACTTTCTGCGACAATTATCTGGAGTTGGCCAAACCGCGCACCTACGACGAAGAATTATCGGAGGGCCGTCTTTCCGCGGCCAGCACGTTGCGCCTACTTCACCGCGCGCTGCTCCGTATGATGGCGCCGTATCTTCCGTACATTACCGAGGAGGTCTGGGGCTGGGCGTATAGCGAAGACAGCGACATGGCCGCATCGATCCACCGTTCGCCGTGGCCCTCGCTCGAAGAACTCGAAGCCGTCCCCGAACCCGCGCACGAGGGTAGCTACGATTCCGCTATCCTCGTCGTAGAAGCCGTCCGCAAAGCGAAAGCCGACGCGAATCTCAGCATCAAGGCCCCCGCGCAGACGGTAAACGTGACGGCGTCCGCCGAGACTATCGCAGCCCTGGAGCCGACCGTGACGGACATTCAAGCCATGCTGGCTATCGAGGCGCTAAACCTCACCCAAGGCGAACCCCAGTCGCCACCGCTCGACGTGGAAGTTTCGCTGTAGCCATGATTGAATCTTCGTGTCGGGAAGTCGGGCCTTCTTACAGTGATTCACTGCGACCTTAGCTGAAGAATCACCTAGCGTCTGCCCGACGCTGACTCAGGGACAGCCCAAGCACAACCATTGTCAGCAATACGGACAATTCGGTTAGAACCGACGAATCGATTGCTCTAATTGGCCCGCCACTGGCGCAGCCGCCCCCTCCAACCCCATCGAAGACATCGAAATCTACTATAACGATTTCGCTTTCACCGAGTGTGACTGTTGTGAAATCCTCAACTGCACCGTCTACTTCTACAGTGATGCTTATGGGACCAGGCGGCAGGCTGGCGACGCTGTACTCGCCAGTAGAATCTGTCAGGGTGGCAATCTCCGCATCGCAGGACGCAATGTTGAACCGTATCCTTGCATCGGGAAACGGTTGACCTGTGGAAAAATCGAAAACAGTTCCTTGAATCTCTCCAGGGAATCGGGCATCGGCGGTGAGGGCAAAATCCAACTCAGACACGGAAGACTCGTCAACCGCGATGCGTAACGACTGCGGCGTGTATCCCGTACGCGACGCCGATACGGAATAAACGGACGACGGGACGTCGGAAAACTGATAATTTCCAACGTTGCAAATAGCGCTTTCGAGTTCCCACTCCTGAATCCGCACTATGCTCGCCGGAAGAAGATTACCGGAAACGGAATCGAGGACTTTTCCCTCCAACCCCGCCGTGATTTCGGTTCGTGAGAGTTCGATGCGCGCGATCACACCGCCAGATTCCGGAACATCGACCGGCACGGCCGCAATCGCGTAGCCCGGCGTATCGACCTCAAGCGTGTACGGTCCTGGTTCGATAGCGCTTAGTTGCGCTAGAGCGAAGTTATCGTCCATCGTGAGTTCAATGATCGAACTCGAACTGCTGAACGTAACAACTGCGCAGCCCGTCAGTCGGGGAATCGCCTGGCCAGTCTCCAAATCGACAACGCTTACCGTTAGGCTATTAGGTATCAATCCCTTTGGCGAGCTTTGTGCATGGACACTGACCATCGCGAGAGAAGTAATTGCCAGACAAATCGAACATCTCGACATAAAGCTTGCTCCTATTCCACCTGACTTAGTGGATCCATTTCCCTTTTCTTGAAGCGTAGCACGTATTGCCCCTCCAAAAGATCCACCTCCTCGATAAGTTCGAAACCCGAGTCGATAATCTCGTCGCTAACGGTGCCTTTACCCGCTCGTACATGGCCGAGCACCCAGGGATCGCTGATTCCTACGATACGCTTAAAATCGACTATGACGAGTAGGCCCCCTGGCCGTATCGCATCGTGGACCGAGGCCATCGTGAGAAAAGGAAACTCGAAATGGTGATACGTGTCGCAGATGAACGCGGCATCGATCGAATTCGGATCCAGTTTCGTGGATTTCTGATCGCATACTATGGGCCGTACATTCTTCAGCCCTTTTTCCTTTGCCGCTTCGACGATGTGATCGAGAAAGTTCTGTGCGATATCGACCGCGTAGACCGTGCCCGATTCGCCCACAGCCTCGCTCATCATCATAGAGAAAAAGCCCGTACCCGCTCCGATATCCGCGACGGCGGCACCGGGTTTCAGGTCGAGCGTTGCGAGTAGCTCGCGGCGTTTCGAATAGATGGCGCGGCCATCGCCCTCGAACCGGGCGATATATTCCTCGACATCCGGGTCTTCAAAGTTCGCGTTGATTCCCGCCTTGACGCTTTCCTCTTGCGCGAAGGCAAACGACGCAGCGAGCAGCGTGAATATCGCAACGGCATTCCAGTGCTGGCACCGTGAGCGGAAAAGGAAGAATCTTTTCATAGCGCAACTCCTCTCTATTGAATGCACCCCTGGATTGGGATCATGTGCGCGGCCTACCGCCCCGCCGCGTATTCCACCGCGCGCAGAATCAAGTTTACATTGAGAATCAATTGGAGTCCACCGAAAAGAACGAGCACCATAACAATACGGTTGAAGAGGCTCTCCGACACGCGGTGATGCATCCAGTGGCCCAGCCACGAGCCGATGGGAATGAGCCAGACCAAGGTGAGCCCGAAGAGGAGCACGTCGGTCCGAACGAGTCCCACGGCGATAAAGAACGGGAGCTTCGTGAGATTGATAAGAGTAAAGGTCCAGGTAACAGTTCCCACGAATAGCGTTTTGTTCATGCCTTGGGTGAACATATACAAGCTGACGATTGGCCCGGCTGCGTTTGCGATGGTCGAGATGAATCCAGCCGATGCGCCGGCGGCCCAGGTCGCGGCCTTCCCAGGTTTTATTTTTTCGATCCAGGCGGCTGCGGATTCTTTGCCGACGATGTAGATGCCAAAGAACACGGCGATGACGCCCACGAAGCGTTTGACGGGTACGGCGTAGGAGCCCACGCCTTCGCGGCCGAGCCACCACCATACCGCCGCGCCCAGTAGAATGCCGAAAACGGAGGGGATGTATATCGCGAGGACATGGTCCCATCGCTTGTTGTGCCAGTGGTGATACAGGGCGTTGAAGTCGCACAGGATGAGCAGAGGAAGCAGTGTGGCGGCGACTTTATCGAAGGGCATGACGAGCAGCATCAAGGGGAGGGAGAGCACACCCACTCCGCCGGCGAAGCCAGATTTGCCGATGCCCTGGATAATAATCGCGAGGCCAACAAATAACCAAAAGAGGATTGGCGGCACGCCCGGTTCTATGAAGGTTTGGAACATGAATCGCGCTACCTTCTATGGACCCATTCGTCGGTCTTGATGTGGCGCGTCAAGGCACAGGTTAAGCTGGGGCTTCGGTAGCGGCCTATGTGGAATCGTCGGCTTTAGAGAGGACATCGCGCAACTCCATGAGGGGGCCGCACTGATGGTAGAGGCGCATGACAACTTGCTCGATCACTTCGCAAAGGCGGCGGTCCTCTTCGGAGATTGTAGCGCGCTCAGTCATGATCGCGTAGCAATTTACAACAAGATGAATTTCGTTGATGGTGACGGTGCCGATCTGCTCGGGGGTGCACTTCTTGATGACGTTGCGCAAGAGATGTTGCTGGCGCCGAAGGTCGCGCTGAGATACCGTGGGGGTGGACGAATTTCCGTTTTTATAGAGCTGGACACGACGAACCAGAACCCGCTTGATATGGTCTTCCGGGTCATCGTCGTCTTGGGATTCCAGGGCCGTCTGTACAAGGCCCGCTTCTTCGAGGCTTGCGTCTACTGCGTCCTTCTCCTGATGTGCGAGCGCTTCGTGGGTGGCCTCTTCGAAGGTGGGGTCATCCCCGGGCGCGTCCGGCACAGGGGCATCCGGCTTCGTCTTGAATTCCTCAAGTTTGCTACGGGTATATCGTATGTCTTGCTCGCAGCGGGCCAGCCGACTCTTTTCGCGAAGGAGAGATTCCTCAAGATTATCCAGTTTCTTGTTCCAGCTTCGGGCGTCGGATGGATTATCTTTCTTGCGCTGGTCCGCCCGGTCAAGGAGATCCCGGACACGAATGAGGTTGGATAGGGTTTCCTCCTGCTCTCGGGTGAGAACCGCAAGTTCCTGCATAAACTCTTCTTCAGTTGTGAGCATGCGCCAATACACCAATCGTTTTTGTCGAGAACGTAGGCCGAAGTATACCATCGTTTCACATAGAGTAGAATGGTCTCGGCGCACCACGGGCTGCTAGAACGCAATCGCATTGGGAGTGATTACAGATGGCTGATTTTGACGTGTGGGCGCGATACTACGATCTGATTCATGAAGGTCTGCCCGGGGAAGCGGAATTTTTCGTGGGGCAAGCGGTGCGCTTGGGAGGCCGGACGTTGGAATTGGGTTGTGGCACTGGGCGGATCGCGGTCGCCATGGCGATGTCGGGCGCCGAAGTCGTGGGCTTGGATAACTCCGAGGCGATGCTGGACGTATGCCGGGAAAAACTCGCCACCGTCTCCCCGGTGACGGGTCGGCTGGATCTGACGCACGCGGACATGGCCTCCTTCGATCTCGGCGAAGAGTTTAAGTTTATCGCGCTGGCGTATCGAGGCTTCATGCACCTGCACGGAGTCGAGCAGCAACTGGTCTGCTTGGAGCGCATTCGGAGTCACTTGAAGGAAGACGGAGTCTTTATCCTAAGCACATGGGTGCCCAACCTCGCCATCCTGTCGGGCGGAGGCGCGGGTGATGGGGAGGATGATTACCGATTGGCCGGCGAATACGATCTGGGCGAATCAAAGGGACTGTTGAGGCATTTCCAACGCTACTGGGTGGATATGTTCCGGCAGCGAATGGTGGAGGAGCATCTCGTCGAAGAGGTTGGTGCCGACGGAGAAGTGATCGGCCAGGAAACTCTGCCGCTGGTCCGCGTCTGGACAAGCTCGCGCGAGATGGGACACCTGGTCCGCCGTAGCGGGTTCGCGGTGGAGGCCGTGTTCGGGGATTTCGACTGCGGGCCGCTAGGCCCGGAGAGCACGGAGATGATCTGGGTCTTGCGGAAGGCGTGATAGTAGCTCATTGCTAAGCCAATAGCTCAGCTGCTTTTGAACCACGAATGGACACAAATACACACGAATAATCTCACAATTAGTGTGTATTCGTGTCCATTCGTGGTCCCGTATGATTTCTTAAACAACGATTCTCTTGTGAAATGATACTGATGTTCGGGGGAACCGCATAGATCGTTGTTGCTCTGTTTCAATTTGCTACGCGGCGTGTCGTGTTGAAACGGATTCATGGCTTTAAGTCCTTTAATTTTCTCTATTTAGCTCATTTTTCTTGGTACGGCGCTTGCCTTATCTAATTGCAATTCATTCCTAAAGAGAGGGAGGTTTCTCATGCGATTGGATAAATTGACTATTAAGTCTCAGGAAGTTCTGGCGGAGGCGATGGATTTTGCGTCTCAACAGGGCCATGCCGAGATTGCGCCGCTTCATGTACTGCGGTCTCTGGTCTCTCAGAAGCAGGGGGCTGTGGGTGCGATTCTCAAGCGCGTGGGCGTGTCGACCGATCAGATTGCTTCGGAGATTGACGAAGGTCTGGCGATGCTGCCGCGCGCGACGGGTTCGGCGACGGCGACTCCGGGGCTGGGGTCTGCGGCGCAGAAAGCGCTGGACGCCGGTTGGAAAGTAGCCCAGAATTTGAAAGATGAATACCTCAGTACGGAACATATTCTCATCGGGATATTGGGCCTGTCTTCGGATTCCGCGGCTGAGATTCTGAAGGCGCACGGTGTGTCGACGGATGATGTCCTGGGCGCGTTGAAGGACGTGCGTGGCAACCAGCGGGTGACGGAACCGAACGCGGAGGACACCTACGAGGCCCTCGCGAAGTACACCCGCGATCTTACGCAACTGGCGCGTGCGGGTAAGTTGGATCCGGTGATCGGGCGTGACGAAGAAATTCGCCGGGTTATCCAGGTGCTGTCGCGCCGCACAAAAAATAATCCCGTGCTTATTGGCGAGCCCGGTGTGGGCAAGACGGCCATCGTGGAAGGCCTGGCCCAACGGATCGTCGATGGCGATGTGCCGGAGAGACTGAAGAATAAGCGTGTGGCTACGCTGGATCTCGGCGCGCTCTTGGCGGGCGCGAAGTTCCGGGGCGAGTTCGAGGATCGGCTGAAGGCCGTCCTCCGTGAAGTGGAAGACGGCGAATCGAATATCATTTTGTTCATCGACGAGTTGCACACCATTGTCGGCGCGGGCGCTGCGGAAGGCGCCATGGATGCCTCAAATATGCTTAAACCGGCCCTGGCCCGAGGCGAATTACATTGCATCGGCGCGACGACGCTTGCCGAATACAGAAAACATATCGAGAAGGACGCGGCGTTGGAACGGCGGTTTCAACCGGTTCTCGCGGGCGAGCCGAACGTCGAGGACACCATCGCGATTCTGCGCGGCGTAAAGGAAAAGTACGAGGTCCACCACGGCGTGAGCATCGAGGACGAGGCGCTGGTGTCGGCGGCCGTTTTGAGTGACCGCTATATCTCGGATCGATTCCTGCCGGATAAGGCGATTGACTTGATGGACGAGGCCGCGTCGCGGCTGCGCATCGAGATCGACAGCATGCCCTATGAAATCGATGTGCTGGACCGAAAAATCCGGCAGTTGGAAATCGAGCATCTCGCGCTCAAGAAGGAGCGTGGACGTAACGCGAATGAAATGCGCGGCGGCATCGAGAAGGAATTGGCCGAATTGCGTGAGGAGATCGGTGCCAAGAAAGCGCAATGGCTGGCGGAAAAAAATGTGGTGGACGAGATTAGCCACGTAGGTGAGTCTATTGAAGAGGCAAAGCGCCAAGAGGAGATTGCCGAGCGGGCGGGCGACCTCGACCGCGTGGCAGAGCTTCGCTATGGCGATCAGACCGAGCTGAGAAAAAAGCTGGAGCAACATCAGGCGCGTCTGGCGGAAGTCCAAGAAGGCGGCAGCTATATCGCCGACGGGGTTACGGCGGAAAACATCGCCCGGATTGTCAGCAATTGGACCGGCGTTCCGGTGGACAAAATGATGGAAGGCGAGATGGAGCGCTTGGTTAAAATGGAAGGCGAATTACGCAAACGGGTCGTTGGGCAAGATGAAGGGTTGCGGGTTGTTTCCGATGCCGTGCGGCGGGCCCGCGCGGGCTTGAAGGAACCCGGAAGGCCCATTGGCTCATTCATATTCCTAGGGCCGACGGGCGTCGGTAAGACGGAATTGGTGCGAAGCTTGGCCGAACTATTGTTCGACGACGAGAAGGCCGTGGTGCGCATAGACATGAGCGAGTATACGGAGAAGCATTCCGTAGCGCGTCTCATTGGAGCGCCCCCCGGTTATGTGGGTTATGAGGAAGGCGGCCAGTTGACCGAGGTCATCCGACGCCGCCCGTATAGCGTTATCCTTTTGGACGAGGTCGAGAAAGCACATCCGGAGGTATTTGGTGTTTTGTTGCAGCTTTTGGACGATGGACGCATGACGGACGGCCAGGGCCGCACCGTGGATTTCAAGAACACGGTCGTAATCATGACCTCGAACCTGGGTTCAGAAGTATTTGCGGGTGGAGGCACGGATGAGGAAAACGAAGAGGTGATTTTAGGGGCGCTTCGGCAGAATTTCAGGCCGGAATTCATCAATCGTATCGACGATATTGTGGTTTTTCATCCGCTGGCGAAGGAACATATTCGCGACATTGTGGATATACAGTTACAGTTGTTGGCAACGCGGCTTGAGGAGAAGCGTGTAACCCTTGAATTGACAGAGGATGCGCGGACGCTCTTGGCGGAGCGCGGGTACGATCCGGTGTACGGCGCGCGCCCGCTGAAACGGGTAATACAGCGAATGATACTGGATCCGCTAGCATTGGAAATTCTGGATGGACGAATTTCTGAAGGGTCTCAGTTGTTAGTAAGAGTAGAGGGCGATGGGTTGAAGTTTGAGACCCTGGAAGTCCAGGCCGCGTGACGCGGCGCTGGGATTCCTCGCCCCAACCGACAGTTTAACATCAGTCTTCAGGCGCGCTGTGGCCGACACCGACGCCACGCGTTGGCGGGATCGACGTCTACCGTCTCCCACGGCCACCCCAGGGCGCTTGATCGCTTGCGACCTGCGAGATGCAGGACGCAAACCCTAGGATTGGAGCATGTCCCCACATGACTCCAATTCCTTCCCTCCCCAGGGCCGGACGTTCACCCCAGCGTCCGGCCCTACTTTTGTGGATTCTTAAAAAAGGTGAGCGCTCAGGGTGCTTTCATCCAGAAAACTCAAGGGAGCGCGGGCGTCTCGCCCGCCCTCCCCTTCTGTTATTTCCGAAGCCAGTGGATGCAGAAGCTTAGGATCGCCGCGAAGAGTGCGGCTACCTTTTTTCTTCAAGTATGGCCTCTACGTCGCGGGCGGCGTGAAGAATACGTGCGATCACTACTCCGCTGTGATCATGGTGGGCAGGGTCTGAAAGAAGAACGGAACCCATCAGGAGGAAGCACGTTGCTCTCGGTATTGCTTTTTAGCTTCCTCTACGTTGGAGGGCGCGACTTGCCCTTCTTTGGCGGCCACCACACCCGCGGAAATGTCCTCCCGCAGCCGCTCAAGTTTTTCTTCGCGCGTGTCGTCGAGAAGGCGCAATGAAATCCGTACTACTTTCCCGGCATCCTTGCAAATCCCAGACGAAATCAATCGATCTATGACTGCTTCGCCTTCGCCTCTGACTTCCACCGTTTTCATACTCGATATTCCCTTTAGTATCGGTAAGCGTATCAGCTCTTCCGTATTCGGTCAATCGCCGGGGAACGGTTATGTGTTTGACGGGCACTATCCGAAATCGGGATCTTCATCCGAGCGCAGGCCCTACTTAAACGAGCTGCCCTGCGGGATGAAGCTCCGCCCGCCGAAGTAATCGATGTAGCGGACGGACCAATGGTTCCAGAGGCGTTCGTCATCTGTTTTCCATTGGTCGTAATATTCGACGAGATGGTCGTACAGGGCTTGGGCGGGCGCGTTTTCACCGCCGTCGATGAGGACCTCTTCGTGGAGGTGAAATTCTTTCGCCTCGTAGGTAGCCCAAGGGCAGACGTACACGCGCAGGCGATCAACTTTGCTGTCGACGGAACCGTCCACACGCCGATCTTCTAATACGATGTCGACACGGTCGCGCTTGGTCCGGTCATCGACGATCTTTCTGCCGAAGGAAAAGGTGACGCCTTCGTATTGATCGCCGTCGTAGTCGGCATTGTGATAGAAGGTGAAGACCATCCGCTTGGGATCGGCCAGCAGGTCTTCAACGAAGTCGGCGTACTTGCCTTCGAGGCCTTTGCTGAACGCGCGCAGGAAATCCTCGCCCGGCTTGACATAGTCCGCATCCGCGGCAGGATTGCAGGTGTGTGCGCGGAAGGTGTTCATCCCGTACTTGTTCCACGCGCGCGACCAGCCATAGCCCTTTTTCTGACGCTTCTGCTCCAGGGCGTTCATCATCTTAACGAGTAGCCAGTTTGGCCTTTTCTTGAGGCCGAGCTCATGCTTCAACGTTTCCATGGACAGCTCGTCGGGGTTTAGGGATTGCTCGTCGAGATCGATTGTCTCGGGATTGTCGCTCGACATGGTGAGGCCTCCGGTTGGGGGATCGAGTGGATAGCTTAAGGCAGTATAGCTGTTTGTAAGGTTAAGATCTTCTAGTCAGGCAAGGAAATCTAGGTTAGGACACAGAAGAACGATCCACGACCAGTCTTCGCAATTCAGCGGCGGCCGCTTGCACGTCGGCTGCCGCGGTGACGGCGGTGACGACGGCCGGATGTCGCGCTCCCTTTTCGACAACCTCGGCGATGTTGTGCGCCTTGATGCCGCCCATGCAGGAGAAGGGAACTGTGAGGTGGGGGAGTATGGCGTCGAGCATCTCGGGGCCTACGAGGCCCGTGGGCACGGACTTGGTTTGTGTCGCGAAGATGGGGCCGATATTCACATAGTCCGCGCCGGCGGCCTGAGCGCCGAGGGCCTCTTGCAAATTGTGGGTGGACGCGCCGACGATGAGATCGGGTGCGATGTCTTTTGCTACATCGACGGGCAGGTCGGATTGGCCCAGGTGGACGCCATCGGCTTCGATGGCCAGGGCGACGTCGATGCGATCATTGACGATGAGCAGGGCGTCGGCTTCCGCGGTGCGTTCGCGAAAGGCGGATCCCAATTCGTAGAGCTGGGTTCCGGTCATATCCTTCTCGCGGAACTGAATCAGTTTCACGCCTGCGGAGAGTACGCCCTCGAGGACATCCACCGGATCACGCCCGTTGCAGAAAGCCCCGGTGATCACCACGTACAGGTCCGTCGCTTCGAAGCGGGCCCTCGGATCGGCGCAGGCCATCAACCACCTCCTACAATTCGAATGAGCTCGACCCGGTCGCCCTCCGACAGGAAGGTCGTCGGGAGATCGTCTTTATCGAGGATAACTTCATTCAGTTGCACCGCGGTGAGCGCCGGCTTGAGGTTCAGCGTATCCATGAGCGCCACCACGGTCGTATCGGGCGTCACGTCACGCGCGTCGCCGTTTATCGTCACATTCATCGTACGGGCAGCTCCCCGGCGGGCTCGGTTGAAACGGCGTCGAACGCGCGGTCAAAGTCTTTCCACACGGGGTCATAACCCGCCCCTTTGATCGCGTTGAAAACTTCCGCTGGCGTGCGGCGATCCTCGATTTCAAATTGTTGCAACGTTTCCTCGCCGTAGGTCGTGTAGCCGCCGGGCCTCGTGCTCGAGCCAGCGCTCATCATCGTGGTGCCCAGGGGGATGAGGCGGTCACGGAACTCCGGCGCCTCGCGTGTGGATACGTTGAAACCGGCTTCGGGCAGAAAGAGACGCAGGGCGAGCATGAGTTGAACGAGTTCGCGATCGCTCACCAGGTCTGGGATATGAAATCGCTCGGGCACATGTTGCAGACGCGGAAACGAAACCGAAACGGAGCTTTGCCAACACGTCCGCTGCAAGTGCCGCGCATGGAGCGCACACCAAAAGCTGTCCACCCGCCAATCATGGAGCCCGAGGAGAACGCCCACATTCAGTTTGCGTGCTCCCGCATTCCCGGCACGTTCAATAGCGCCGAGGCGATACTCGTAGTCGCTCTTCGCGCCGAGGAGATGAACGCGGCCGTAGGTCTCCCGGTCGTAGGTCTCCATGTAGATGGTCACGCCTTCCAGGCCGAGCCCGCAGAGGCGTTCATAATCCGGCCCATCCAGGGAGTAGACCTCGACCGAGACGCTGGGGAAATATTCTCGCGCGATGGCCACGCCCTGGGCCAGATAGTCCACGGGAACCGCGTAGGGCGCCTCGCCTGTTAGCAGTAAAATATTCTGAAAACCCCGTGCCACCAGCGCTTCACATTCGCGGCGAATCGTTTCCGCATCCAGTGTTACGCGGCGTTCCGTGTTGCCCGACTTTATCGAGTAACCGCAGTACGTACAATCGGCGCCACATACATTCGATAAGTAGAGCGGTGTGTACAGTCCGATCGTCCGGCCGAAATGCCAGCGCGTCAGGCGCTGCGCCTCCCGAGCCATGGCCTCAAGGCGTTGTCCCGCCGCCTCCGAAAAAAGAACGGCCAAATCCTCGGGCGAGCGATCCGCCGTAGCCAACACGCGGTCCACATCGGCCAGCGTCGCGCCCTCGACCAGCGTCCGAACCCGCTCCTCCGGCCACGCCGAAAGCTCTTGTAGAAACTCAGTCACCCGTGAAAAACCTTATCCAATTGCGAAATTACCGCTAACAGCCTTGAATCCAAACCTCTGCCCTGGGATGAAACTGCCCAATCAAGCCTAAGCAGACAGCATACCTGATAATCACGTTCGTTTCATGCCTCGGGTCGGCGTCGGTCTGGTATACCTGCGTGAAATATCGTCTTACAGTCAATCGAGGAGCCCAGCAAATCAACCCATTCGCCGTTGATGCGTTTCGGGTCCGGCTATATACTGCGTTGCGATGACTACCGAACCCACTCAGGAAGCCCGCCCTCTGTGTTCCATCGTGATTCCTTCGTTAGATGGATACCGCGACGGGTGTGTGCCGGCGTTGCTGTCCAGTATCGAGGCTCAGACGTTTCGCGATTACGAGGTTCACGTTATCGAGGGCGTGTCGCCGCAGGGCCGGGCGATCAACGAAGGC
Source organism: Candidatus Hydrogenedentota bacterium (assembly GCA_029937645.1). Taxonomy (GTDB): domain Bacteria; phylum Hydrogenedentota; class Hydrogenedentia; order Hydrogenedentales; genus JAPYPO01. The sequence continues at coordinate 27,833 of JAPYPO010000002.1, read as the reverse complement.
GCGGCGAAGGCGCGTGGCACGATTCTGGTTATTGTGGATGACGATAGCTGCCTGGCGGACGACTCGGTTTTACAACGGCTGGTGGATGTTATTGAGGCCGATCCCGATGTGGGGATGGCGGGCGCGAGCATTGTGTTGTCGCCGGACGCGACGCATTTTCAACAACGCGCGGCCCGACAGTTTCCCCGGCTGCACACGCCGGTGGTGGAGGAGGTAACGGACAGCGACCTGGCGTGCCATGGGTGTTGCGCTATTCCTCTGGAGGTGTTCAATGAGGTCGGGCGGGAACGGGAGGATATCTTGCGCGGCCTGGATCCGGATCTTCGGGTGCGTCTCCGCAAGGCGGGCCGCCGGGTTGTCTTGGCGCCGCACACACGAATTTACCATCCGCTTCCCGATGGCTGGCGGCGGTTGATGCGCCTCTATTTCAGGAATGGTTTTGGCTCGGCCTATGCCCGCAAGTTTAAGCCGGAAACGGTGTACGAAACACAGGAGTCGCTGAGCAGCGAATCGTTTCGCCCACACACTAGCCTCGGGTACCGGATGGCGCGGTTTCCTTTCCGTATGGCCCGGGCGGTTTTGAGCGGAAAGTTCTTGCGTTTCAGCGCGTATGTTTCGTATGGATTCGGCTATGCCTGGGGAAGTTTGACGGCAAGGGAGATCGCGACGAGCCCTTCCCAGTCCTCGCCTAAAACCCTCAACGACGACCCGAACGAATCGGCATAACACGCGATGCCAACCTCTTCCGGCATACGCGCCGCGTTAAAATCCTCGTCGAAACATGCGGCCCGCGTCGCAAGCCGCTTCGTCCGGCACCGAGGCCCGTATAGCCGTATCCTCACCTATCACAGCATCGGGGACCGCGATCACGATATGAACGTTACGCTTGAGGCTTTCCGCGAACAGATGGCCTGGCTGGCGGAGAACAAGAAGGTTATCCCGCTCGCGGAAGCCGCTGCGGGCGGGGAGGGCGTGGCGATTACTTTCGACGATGGTTTCCGAGACAACCTTGTGAACGCGGCGCCGGAACTTGCGAAGCACAAATTCCCGGCCACGGTTTTTGTGGTGGCGGGGCGGTTGGGTGGAACGCTGGACGCGGAACGCGATCCGGAGCGAGGGGTCTTGCTAACGGAGGACGAGGCGCGCGAATTGGAGTCGATGGGTATTTCTATCGGGGGCCACACTGTTTCGCATGCGCGGCTGTCTTCGTTGACTTCCGGCGCACAGGAGCGGGAAATAGTCGGCTGTCTGGAACGCTTGGCGGAGGTGTTGGGCCACGCCATCGAGAGTTTTGCCTACCCCTATGGGTCGTCGCTGGATTACGATGCCGACTCGGCGCGTTTGGTCCAGGCGGCTGGGTGTGGGCTGGCTGTTTCCAACCGTTATGGGGTTAATCCGCCAGGCTCAGACCGGTGGACTTTACGGCGCATCTGGATTGACCGAAGCGATTCGATCGAGAGTTTCGTCGCGAAGGTCTCGGGCGATCTGGACGCACTGTGCATCTTGGATTCGTGGGTCGGCATCCGCGCCCGGCGTATCATCAACGCGGTCGTCCGGGCGTAGGCGCGGGCTTATTTTTGGTCGTAGATGGGCTAGGATTCAACAGGCATAACAAGGCGCAACGCTCCCGGCAACACCTCGACCGTTACGGGCAACGCTCCCGCAAGTTCTCCGTCGGGACTGACAAGCACCTTTCCAGACGAAGCGACCGCCATCCGTGCCGTGCGCGTATGGCGAACTTTCGGGTGACGCGCTATCGTGCCACGGTAGAGACGCGGCAAATTCCAAAGGCTCGCCCCCAACCCTACGTCGCCTATCAGGACAATGTCCAAGAGCCCATCGTCCAGCTTCGCGTCGGGGGCAAAGCGCATTCCACCGCCATCGTAACGGCCATTCGCGGCGATGATTTCGAGGAAAGGCGCTTCGATGGACTCGTTCGGGAGCGTCACGGCCATGGATACGGGACGATACGTGAAACGCGCAGCGATCACGGCGCCAAGAAACGTCAGGAATCCCCCAAGCCATTTCCGTTGCGCCGCCTCGACGCGCCGGGCCACTTCGCCGCCGAGGCCGATGTGCACGGCGTTTAGAAAATAGATGGCCTTGGCTTCGGTCCCTTCTCCGGCGAAGGTTACCCGGCCCACATCGATGGGCCGAACGACCGGGGAGGCGAGATGGGGTATGGCGCTCCTTCCCTTGGGCAATCCCACCGTCTTCCGGAAATCATTCGCCGTTCCCAGAGGCAGAATCGCGAGCGAAGCGCAGGGGTTGATGGGCTGTCCATCCGCGAAAAATCCGTTTACGACTTCATAGCAGGTCCCGTCGCCGCCCGCGCAGACGATTCGCGTATAGCCATCGCCAAGCGCTTCCTTCGTCATTGCGGTAGCCTCGCCTGGGCCGCGTGTTTCGAAAAGGCGGTAGTCGCCAAGCGTCTGGCTGAGTTCCTCCTCGAACTGTTTGAGAAACCGTCCAGTTTTTCCGTTGCCTGCTGCAGGATTAACGACCAACGCGCACCTTTCGCTTGGCGTCGAGGCCTGCATTACACGCGCACGTCGGACGAGGCTCCAAGGCGATCCGCGTTGCGCGCGAGCGCGGGGTCTACATAGGCGTCCATAAACTCGATGACCTGATCCGGCGCGCGCCCGACGAATTCGCGCAGGTCGAGCACGGAATTGATCTCCTCCTTCGTCATGCCGATGGCGGGATCCCCCGCGAGGCGTTCGAGCAGGTCGTTATCGAGCCCTTCCTCTTTGACTCGGGCCCCTGCGGCCTGGGAATGGGTGCGGATGACTTCATGCAATTCCTGGCGGTCGCCGCCCTTCTTCACGCCCGCCATGATGATGTTTTCCGTGGCCATGAAGGGCAACTCCTCGCGCAGATGACGTTCGATCATTTTGGGATAGACCTTCGGGTTCTCCATCACGTTGAGGTAGAGGTTTAACGCGCCGTCGCAGGCAAGAAAGGCCTCCGGCAAACTGAGACGGCGAATGGCCGAATCGTCGAGCGTCCGCTCAAACCATTGCGTAGCCGTAGTAAATCCGGAATGGAGTGGCGACACCATGAGAAAGCGCGCGAGGGCGCACGCGCGTTCGCAGCGCATCGGGTTGCGTTTGTAGGCCATGGCCGAACTACCGACTTGGGTCGATTCGAAGGGTTCTTCGATCTCCTTCAGGTTCTGCAAGAGCCTCATATCCGTTCCGAATTTGTGGATGGACTCGCCGATGCCCGCCAGCACGCGCAAGATATGCGTGTCCACCTTGCGCGGGTACGTTTGGCCCGTAACGGGGTACGAGGCGTCGAAGCCGAGGCGTTCCGCGACCTTTTGGTCGAGTTGTTGAACTTTCTCTGAATCGCCCTCGAAGAGCGCGAGGAAGGAAGCCTGGGTGCCCGTCGTGCCCTTGACGCCCCGGCAACGCAACCGCGCGAGGGCGTCTTCCAAATCTTCCACATCGAAGAGTACATCTTGCGCCCAGAGACAGGACCGTTTCCCTACGGTGACGACCTGGGCCGGTTGATAGTGCGTGTAACCGAGGGTTGGAAGATCCTTCCATTGCAACGCGAAATCCTTCAACTTCGCCAATACGTTTACCGCTTTCGAGAGGATTATCTCGAGACCCTCGCGTAAGACGATCAAATCGGTGTTGTCACCCACATAGCAGCTCGTCGCGCCGAGATGGATGATCGGCTTGGCTTTCGGGGCGGCGAGGCCGTAGGTGTGAACATGAGCCATCACATCGTGGCGCGTTTCCTTTTCGAAGCGGGCCGCGGTCTCAAAGTCGATGTCGTCCGCGTGGGCCTTCAACTCAGCGATTTGCTCGTCGCTGATGGGAAGGCCCAATTCTTGTTCGGCTTCCGCCAGGGCTATCCAGCAGCGCCGCCATGTGGAAAACTTCTTTTGTGGGCTCCACAGTTCTGCCATTTCTTTTGTCGCGAATCGCTCGACCAGCGGCGTGGTGTATTCAGAAGTCATGCTGTGTTGGTTCCAATCTTTCCTTTAGTTTTTGGTATTCCTGATTCCATCGGGCCTGCAGGTCGCGCTTCCGAAAGAGGCGCATCAACCCGAAGAGCTTAGGCTTGGAGAGCTTCTGCCGCTGCAACGCCAGATCATGAGTCGATTCCAGCTCCGTCACCTTCTGATAATAGAAGACGGCTTGCTCGTAAAGACGCAACTCATGGAAGCAGTCGCCCAAACATAGCCACACGATGGGCGCGTGGGGATTATAATGCCCCGCCTCGGCAAAATACCCGGCGGCCAAGGTAGCGAATCCCGCATCCAGAAACATCCACCCACCCAGAAAGCATGGCTCCCACGGTGACTCCGCCCCTTCAATAGCCCGATCGATGTAGGCGCGGACACGTTTTCGGTCGTGTTTGTTTTCCATGAGCCACAACTCCGCCCGGACGCATTGGGCATACCACGACGGCTGGGGTTCATCCAGACTGATGTCGGATTGATAACGCGCCTCCTTGAGTCGCCCTGTATGGACGAGGGCGAGGGCGCTCGCGGCGTAGAGGGGGCGCGTCTGGCGGTAGAGATCGACGGCCTTCGCGGCCGTAGCTTCCGCTGCTTTGAGTTGGTTAGCTCTCACCAACGTGTCCACCCATTCGACCCAGGCCCAATAAAGGTGCTCTTCCAAAGCGACGGCACGCTCGTAATAGGATGCCGCAGCACCAAAGTGACCGGAGGCCCGCATGGACCGGGCCGCTTTCAAGCACTCATATCCATCGTTAGGCGCCCACGAAACGGGGGAGCCTTCCGGCTTGGGTTGCTTGTCCACCTCCAGCCAGTCGAAGCGATCCATGGTCAGGTTTTTCGCTCGGGTATCGGGCTGGAGACGGGGCGCGCGCGGTCGCCGGACCATTCGCGGAGCTTGGTAATTCGCTCCCGCATCGTGGTCGAGAGGGGCACCGTTTCCTGAATACTACCTAAGATATCGTTCGTTTCGAGTTCACGCTCCTCGAAGAAACTTTCGTGCAATGCGGAGACGATAGCCTGTTCAATTTCCGCGCCGCTGAAGCCGGAGGCCGCGTCCGAAAGCGTCTCAAGATCGTACTTCGCGGGATCGCGCCGGATCTTATTTAGGTGAATGCCAAGAATTTCCCGCCGTTCCTCGCGATGCGGGAGATCGACAAAGAAGATCTCATCGAGTCGGCCTTTGCGCAGCAGTTCGGGAGGCAGCCCTTCGATAGCATTCGCGGTGGCAACGACGAACACCGGCGCGGTTTTTTCTTGGATCCAGGTCAAAAAGGTTCCGAGGACACGCGCCGTGGTGCCGCTGTCAGAAGTCGACGAACTGTCCGAACCCGAGAAGGCTTTTTCGATCTCATCGATCCACAAGACGGCGGGCGCGATGCTCTCGGCGATGGTTACCGCCTTGCGCATGTTCTGCTCGGAGCTGCCGATGTAGCCTTGAAAGATCCGGCTCATGTCCATGCGCAAGAGGGGTAAACGCCACGAGGCTGCGATGGTCTTCGCCACCAGGCTTTTCCCGCAGCCCTGCACGCCCATGAGAAGAATGCCTTTGGGTTGCGGCAAGCCGTAGGCGCGGGCCTCCTCGCCGAAGGCCCGGACCCGCTTGTTCAGCCAGTCTTTCAGCACGTCCATCCCGCCCACGGATCCGAGGGAATCTTGGACTTCGCAATACTCGAGGACTTCCGTCTTGCGGATAACCTGTTTCTTCTCCGCAGTGATCGTGTCGATGTCTTCGATTTCCAATACGCCGTTATCTACGATGGCCCGGGCAAAGGCGTTTTCCGCCTCAGCGTAGGTTAGGCCCAGCGCCGCCTTTATCATGAGATCCCGTTCCGGGTCATTGAGGCGGACTTTGAAATTTCGAGACGAGCCGCCGATTTTTTTGTCGAGTAGCGCTTTCATTTCCGCATAACTGGGGAGCGGCATATCGACGATGGAAATGGATTTTTCCAACTCGGGGGGAAGGTTTAGTTTGGGAGATACGAAGATAATCGTCTTTTTTGTGGAGCGGAGCGCGTGGGCGAGGTCGCGCAGTTGGCGTACAATTTCCGGGGCTTCGAGGTGCGTATGAAAGTCACGCAAGACGTAGAGCGCCTGCGCTTGGGATTGAAGGATTTCGTTCAATACCTCCAAGGGCTTACGCACACGTTTCGTGCCGGGGTTGGAACCTTCCTGTTGTGAAAGTAAGCGAAGGCCATCGGTGAGGGTCCATTCGAAGACCGCTTTCTTCTGCTTTGCGCCGACTTGCAGGAGAAGTTTCCGCGCGCGGTGTTCCTCCCAAGTCACCACATAGATGAGGCTGTAGCGCGCGCGAATAAGTTGATCCATCTCCTCCAGAAAGGATTGGGGCATCAGGCAGGCTCGGCATCCTTTACGGCGAGGTCGAAGCCCGATCCGTTGTCCATGGCGGCCACCGCCGCAACCGGGTTTGTGCGGTACGCGAACAACGACTTTCCGAGGACGAAATCGCACGCGCTCTCGGCGCTGTCCGCGTCGTATTCGCCGGCGAGGTCCGTGGAGAGCTTGTTCTCCTCGTACGTCGCGATGTAGCAATAGTAGCCAGGTTCGAGCGGCATCCGTCGCACTTCTATGCCATCCTCGCGCACAACGCTCAACCACCCCGAACCATCACGCCGGTCGACGACGGCGCTGACCCGCGGCGTGTTGTAGTCGTCTTTCTCGTAGTCGAGCGCGAGCGAATTCAAGGTGAGTGAATCGCGGGGCGACATGCCGGATTCAATTTTTTCGGCAATGGGGTCGGTATGGCTTCCGTTCGTCACAACCGCTACATCGCCCCCGCACACCAGCCGCACGCAGTTGTACGCAATGTATGGGTTCTTCATGATGTCGGCTTCGTGGCCTTCTTTCGGGACGATGCTGACTTTATTTTCTCCCAAGACCGCGGTCCGATTGGGAAAAGACCGACTGGATACGCGGTAGGATGCGCAAAGGCGGCGGTCCGCGGTCATAGATACGCAGACGATACGTCCGATATACATGGAATCTCCTTACGGGTTTGGGCAGTAAGTTTGAAGCGCTTTAGCCACAGAGGTCTCAGAGTGCACAGTGGCCTCAGAGAGTCAATGGCAAATTATTGAAACCTAGGTAGACGTGTCGGGAGTATCGCTTTTTCTCTTTGCACGAATCAATATCAGTCTCGGTGGTATTGACGAGGTGGGTTTGCTATTTTTTTGCTGACGCGCATGGACTGCTAATAAACGTATGGGCTGCTAATAAAAAGGAATACTTGTTTCGTGAGCGAAATATTCACTACAGCGTTGGTGGTCGGCGGATGGACTCTCTTTGGGTTCGCGATTGTTATCGGGCTTGTCCTGGACCTCGTGGGCCTATTCGGGAATTGGATTATCCTCGGGGCCGTGGCCGTGGCCGGGTTTGCGAGCGGTTTTGAGCATTTCGGCCTGGAGACCCTCGCCGTGCTCCTAATGTTGGCGGTCGTGGGCGAAGTCCTTGAAGCCGTTGCGTCTGGATTGGGCGCCGCGAAATTTGGGGGAGGCAAGGGCGCGATCGGTGCATCCGTCGTGGGCTGTATCTTAGGGGCCATCGCGGGTACCCCCTTGTTTCCAATCATCGGCACGCTGATCGGTGCCTGCGCGGGGGCCTTTTTCGCCGCGGCCCTCTACGAATATCTCATGAACAAGAAGAAAATGGGCGAAGCGGCCTACGTCGGGTTTGGGGCTGCGTTGGGAAAAGTTGCGGGCCTCTTCCTGAAGACCTTCGTCGGTTTCGCCATGCTTGTAGCGGCGGCTTTGATGTATTGACCCACGATTCAGGCAAGGACTATACCGCCGTCAGATGCCGCTCCAACGCTTTCCCGCGCAGCCGGTCTTCATAGGCCTTCAGTTCACGCTCGATATCGTCGCGTTTGGCGTCCTCCGCGAGAAGCCGCTCGCGGTACCGTGAGAGGAAATAGGCGATGGTTTCGACCCGAATTTTGATAGCGCCCGCCGGCTTGTTCTCGTCGATATCTTTGAAATAGAAGAACGGCGTTCGCGAATTTTCGATGATCTCCTCGACGACCGTGTAAATCGGCGCGTCGTGGCCGCACTTGAAGTTCGACAACTCAAGCGCAATGAGGTTCGGATGCCGGGCCACGAACTTCGCCGACCAGATCTTGCGCGATGTATTCTCCGAATAGCTATTTTTCCACACATCGCTGATATCGAAAGGGCTGTCGATCACGCCGTTGCGAATATCCTCGCCGAAGAGGCGGTCCATCATGTCCTCGTCGAGCGGCAGGCTATCCTCGGCAATCACCGGATACCCCAATTTCTGGAATTCGTCCATTATTTCGTGATTGATTCCGGGGTCATTGTGGTAAGGCCGGGCCAGCAAGACGATGCCCAGCCGGTTTTCCGCCTCCAGT
>JAPYPO010000002.1:0-19466 GCA_029937645.1 Candidatus Hydrogenedentota bacterium | reverse complement strand
AGTATCGCCCGCGCTTCCTTGCGCCGTGCGGCCTCGAAGTCCTGCATCGCCGCCAACCCGAACTGCGTCGCCCGGAGCGATTCCTCCGTACCAATCCCTAGAGCGTCGCCCCAATCCTCCTGCATCTGACGCGCCGCGAGCGGCCCATTATCCAAATTCAGGAAGGTCTTCTTAAACACGATGCCGAGTTCCTCGAAGAGATTCGACTCCTTCGTGAACGCGGCATGAGTCGCTTCGGCCGAGGCCACCACCGTCGGACAGGCCCGGGAGTCCTGCACCTTATACAGCCAGGTTGGGAACGAATCGACCATGGGGAAAAAGATGTAGTCGAGGGCTTTGCCTTTTTCGGGATCGTGTTTCGTATACAGGAGATTGTGAACGTGAGGAATACACACTTTACTGGGGAAACACGGGTCGATACTCCCCCGTTTCGCGCCTTCCTTGTAGAGTTCCTCGGTCGTGAAATCCGACCACACGAGATTCTTCGGGTTCACTCCAAGGCTCTGAAAGTAGGCCATGAAGAACGGTGCCTGCGCATACATATTCAGCACGCGCGGCATTCCGATGCGTAGGGTACTCCGCGCCTCCATTAACGCCCGACGCCGGGCTACCGCACGTTTGCGGGCGCGCGGCGCGAAGAATGGTATACCGGGAAGCGGGTCCGACGCATCCTCCACCGTGACCTGTTGGAAAACCTTCACTGCGGATTTCTGCACCAGATTCGGGTAGCGTTTTTGCAGGTCGTCGAGGCCCTTTTTGATGTTCTTCATATCGGCAACGTCCTCGACGGTGCCCTTGTCGCAGGTGGCGATGATAAGCCGCTGCTCGTTCTCCTCGAGTGGAACCTTCGACTCGAAATCGGGCGATTTCTTTTCCTCTTCCGTCGCGCCGTGTTTCATGCGGGAGACCTGCGTACCGAGATCGCCGAACTTGACGAGTTTCGCGCCGATGTCGATCGGCTGATCCTCCTTCTTCACGCCCGACTTCACATCGATGAAGGTCCGCAGACACTTGTTCTTGCAGAAGTAGCACCGCGTATCTTCATCGCGCGTGGTGCGGTAGGAAATCGACTTGACCGCTTCGAGCCCGATAAAGCTCGTCCGGCGCCCGAGTTCATGATATTGGCGATGGGCCTCGAAGGCGCAGCCGATCGCGCCCGACTCGCCGCAGTGTTTATGGACAATAACCTGTCCTTCCACACCCGCCAGACTCAGGCGGCTTTGGATAAAATCGACCTGTGACTTGACCGCGGCCAGATTGTGCTGGGTGCCCCCTTGGAGGATGAAGGTCTTGCCCAGCTTGGCGAGATTCGGGATCTGCGACACGTAGAGCCAGATATTCTTCGGTAATACCGACGCAAGGCCGGCCATGATCTCGTTCGGGCTCCAGCCTTGTCTCTGGAAGTCCACTATGTCCGACTGCATAAACACGGCGCAGCCGTATCCGAACTCAGGCATCCCCTCGGCCTTGAAGGCTTCGTCCGCGTAGTCATACACGCTGTAGCCGAAATCTTTGGCCGTTGATTGCAGAAAATATCCGTTGCCCGCGGAACATTGTGTGTTGAGCTTGAAGTCCTTGACCGCGCCGTTCTTCAACACGATTACTTTGATATCTTGCCCGCCCACGTCGCAGATCACATCGGCATCGGGATAGAAGTGGAGGCCGCTTTCGGTGTGGGCGACGGTCTCGACGAGCGCGACATCGGCGTTGATCACGTCCTTGAGAATATCCTTCGCGTAGCCCGTCGTTCCGACGCCCAACAGGTGGAGCGTGCAGCCCTGCGCTACGATCTGGTCCTCCAGTTTCCGGAACATCTCGATGCAGTCTTCGATGGGATTGCCGTTCGATAGCTGATAGGTCTTGGCGATGACCTCTTTGTTGTGATTCACCAACACCGCCTTCGTACTCGTCGAGCCGCCGTCGATGCCGATGAAAGCTTCGACCTCCGTGCCCGGTGCGAACTCCTTCGGATCCCACGGAGCCATACGGTAAGCCTCCTTGAAGGCCTCCAGCTCCGCCTCGGAAGCCGCAAGGCCTCCGACCGCGCCGGCCTTCGACTCGGCGGCGCGTCCTTCTTCGATATACCAGCGCAGGTCCTTCGCGCCTAGATACACGCCTTGGTCCGGTTCATCCTCCAGTTCGTTCTTCGCGAACTCGACCGCTCCAATCGCCGCGAAATACTGCGCATTCTCCGGCACGGCGACCAGTTCCTCGATGGTCTTCCCAGGTGGGATTGGGACGTTTCGCTCCTTCCACATTTCGGGAATCGCTGAACGCCAGCAATCGCGCATGCCTTTGATGTAGCAATTGGGCCCGCCCAGCAGCAGGACGACCGGGCGCAGCGTGTGCCCCCGCGTAAGCACCGAGAGGTTCTGCTGGATGATGGATTCAAACAGCGAAGCCATCAGTTCGTCCGGCGGCACGCCTTGTTTCTGAAGGCCGTTGATATCCGTCTCCGCAAAGACGCCGCATTTCCCCGCCACTGGATGAAGCCGTATCCCGTCGTAGCCCATCTCGCAGAGTTCCGCAGAGGGAATCTTCAGCTTCGCATTAATCTTATCGATGACCGCGCCCGTGCCGCCGGCGCACTTGTCGTTCATCGAAGGAATCTTTTTCTTCCGCCCGGTGGATTCGTCTTCCTTGAAGATGATGATCTTCGCGTCCTGTCCACCCAACTCGATGACGCTCTGCACTTCCGGATGCAGCTTCTCGACGGCCAGCGAGACCGCATTGACTTCCTGGACGAACTTCCCGCCCACACGCCCCGCAATGCCGTTGCCCCCGGAGCCGGTAGCAAATATGCGAAAGGACTCCGACGGAACGCCGGGGAAAGCGGCTTCGATGCGCTCGAAAAACTCCAGGCATTTCTCCGGCTGCTTCGTCTCGTGGCGCTGATAATCCTTCCAGAGAATTTCGTCGGACACAGGCTCAATGACCACGGCCTTCACCGTGGTGCTGCCGACATCCAGCCCGACGATTAATCCCTGGGGGTATTTTTCGGTCGGCTTGAATTTTGGTGATTCCGGACGCTCGGACGGCGCGGCGGCTTCCCCTTCAGGAGTCGAGCAACCGCAGCCCGTGTCTCCGACACCCTCGACGGTGTCTTCGGTGCCCGGCGAACTACAACATGATCCGCTTCCGCTGTTACAACTCATGCGCTTAGTTCTCCCAGCCGTCGCGTTTCATCTTCTCCGCAACATAGCCCACAAAATTCGCGGCCTTTCCGACGACCCCTTCGCGGTGCGGAATATGCTGGAACGGACTTTGCCTCTCCGGATGATCGCGGCAGTACGCGCGAATCTGCTCAATCGTATAGCCCGTCTTCTCGACCTGGGCCTTGAACTCTTCTTTGCACCGAATCTTGGCCTCACCCAACGCCATCTGTGCGCGGCTGTGGGCATTGACGTCCCCTTCGCCCGACGTTTCGATCGGGATATAGATCATGTCCGAAAAATGAGAGGTCACCGCAGCCTGGGCCCCATCCGATTGCGACGATGGCATGCACCCGAAGGGTTTCAGGCTCATCACCATGTGGGCCAGATTCTTGTTCGAGTAATAGATGTTCTTCGCCACCTCCAGGTGGCCTTCACCGCCGCCAGACTTCCGGTTGTAGTAGGGGTCGGCGATCCGCTGTAATTCCAACTGACAGATCTGCGGGTGCGTCGTCCCGCCGAGCGCGGCGCGGATACGGTTAAACTCCCGGTTCAGGAGTTTACCGCCGAGAACGAGCCAGAGGCGTTTCAAGCCGTAGGCAAACGGATAGGACACGCGTCCGGCTAAGCCGGAGGGGGCGTTGAGGCCTTTTTGATCAATCAACTTGCTTCGTTCCTGGACCAGCATATAGTTCAACCACGTCATTACCGGCTCGACCAGAACCTCCGCGCCCTGGGATTCCATGAACTGGAACATGTGGTAGTTCCCATCGCCTTCCGTGGTCTGCGCCCAGAATTCTCCCGTGATCTTGCAAATCGGTTTCGGGCGTGTGAAATCCACCCGGATTTCGCGATCCATCATCTCTTTGCATTCGGCGAGTATCGACGTGTAATACCGCGAACGAAGCTGCGTCACAACTTTCTCGACTTGCTGCGAATCGCCGGTCGGCGTTAAGAGCTTCGCGACCATGCGATCCGTAAAGGTAGACCCTGGGCGTTCTTCCGGCGTGGCGCTCAGGCGTTCGCGGACCTTGTCCATCACCCGCTCCATCACCCGGTTCACCTGTCCCTCTTCTATTTCGTAGGGGCGAATTTGGTACGCCAGCTCGTTAAGCAAATCGCCGATTAATATCCCGTTGAGAAGCTGGATGGCAAAGTTGATGTTCAACTCAAGGCCGGCATCGTTGGCCGATTGTTTCATACCGCCCTTTTGCTGGAAGAGGAGGACACGAAATTCGTCGAACCCGCTGTTACGCAGGGCCAGCCGGAATTCGGCCTCGTACATGCCAAAGCGGCACGGCCCGCACGCGCCCGCGGTAACGTAGATATAGTTCTTCTTGATTTCTTCTGTGGACACGCTCTGGTTGTCACGCAGATCGCGCAGGTAGTTCACGAGCGCACCTACGGTAAAATAGGTGGGATTGCATTGGCCGTTGTTGCCGAATTCCTTCCCGGCTTGAAAATCGGCCTTCGCCGGAGTCGGGACGGTCTCCAGCGAATAGCCCAGCCCCTCCATCGCCGCCTTGACGAGCGAGTCTTGACGAAAAGTCAGGCCGCCAAAGAGTAGGGTGGTGTGCGCCCGTTGGGCTTTCGTGAATTCGTGTTCCTGGGGCTTCTTGAAATGGGTCGGGCCGTGGTCGTTCAGGCCGGCTTCTTCGAGGAGCCGTTTTCGTTCGGCCTCGATCCGCTCGGCGATGATGTCATCGCCGTCCATTTCTCTTAGAAAGATGTTTTCCGAGGGATGCTTTTTCGTTTCGGTGACGGCCATGATGCCCACTCCCTATTCGGTAAATGCGTTGAGTTCAGAATGACCACAAGTATTGGAATAAGGCCGTGCCGGAAGCCATCCATGATGACTCGGCACGGGTAGTCGTATTGAGTGCGGGTGGCTGTATAGAGCGCCAGTAGGCAGCGCCCTTAACTTATAACAAATTTACGACGGGTTCGCAAGCAATTTGAGCACTTCTGTTTAACCTTACACACTTGTCATGTGCATCGTTGCAGTTCGTTGGATTGAGCGGCCTTCCTGAGCCACGGAGCAGGGCGCTATACGTGCGCGGAGACGCGAGAACTCGATCCACAAAGAAGGGGGAGGGGTGCGGCCCGCCAGGAGAGAACACACAAAGGGCCCATGCGCCGCTTGCGCATGGGCCCTTTGTTAACGACATACTGATTGGCCTAAGCGATGTAGATTGTCTTGACGTTGACGAACTCCTTGAGGCCGGAAGTTCCGAGTTCGCGGCCGTAGCCGGACTGCTTTATGCCTCCAAACGGGAGGCGTGGGTCGGATTTGACGAAGGAATTGACGAAGCAACACCCGGCGCGAATGGAGTTCCGGGCGATGCCTTCGGCGCGTTCGGTATCGGCGCTGAACACGACGGCGCCTAGGCCGTAGGGGGTATCGTTTGCGACGCGGATGGCCTCGGCTTCGTCGGCTACGCCGATAACGGCTGCAACCGGGCCGAAGACTTCCTCGTCGTACGCGGGCATTCCAGGGCGCACGTCGGTGAGGACGGTGGCCGGGTAGTATGAACCGGGGCCTTCGGGTGTCACGCCGCCCTCAAGGAGGCGGGCCCCACCTTTGATGCTCGCCTCGACTTGGGAGGCCACCGTGTCACGCAGATCGGTCCGGGCCAACGGGCCGAAGGTGGTATCTTCCTCCAAGGGGTCGCCCATGCGCGCCTTTTTCATTCTCGCAACGAGCCGCTCCTCGACCTCGCTCCGAATGCTTTCGGGAACGATGAACCGTTTGGCCGCGATGCAGACTTGACCGCTCACCATGAGGCGGCTGGTGACACCCATTTCGATTGCGGCATCGAGGTCAGCATCTTCGAGAATTACGAAGGGATCGCTGCCGCCCAATTCGAGGACGCACTTCTTTAATACCGATGCAGCGGCTCCCGCAACGGCACGGCCAGCGCGCGGGCTTCCGGTCAGCGTCACGCCCGCGATACGGTCGTCCTGAATGATGCCCTCAATTTGGGGAACATCGATGACGAGCGTCTGAAAGGCGTTTTGGGGAAAGCCGGCCTCGCCAAAAAGTTTCTCGATTGCGAGGGCCACGCCGGTCACGTTATTGGCATGGGATAACACGGTCGTGTTCCCGGACATCATCGTGGGCGCGGAGTAGCGCAGAACCTGCCAAATCGGGAAATTCCATGGCATGATGCCGAGAATGACGCCGAGCGGTTCATAGGTCACGTAGCTCTTCGAGGCGTCGGTCTCGATAACTTTGTCTTGAAGCGCCGCCTCGGACACGTCCGCGTAGTACTCGCAAACCCACGCGCACTTTTCGACTTCACCGCGGGCATCGCGGATGGGTTTGCCCATTTCCGCGGTCGAGGTTTGCGCGAGATTTTCGGCGTTTTCGCGCAGCAGTGCGGCGAGGCGGCGGAAGCAATCGCCGCGCTCAGCAAAAGACAGGGCGCGCCACTTGCCAAAGGCTACGCCAGCATTGTCGAGGATTTGATTGCACTCGTCCTTGGTATGCTCGGCATAGGTTTGAATGGTCTCGCCGGTGGCTGGGTTGATGCTAGTAAGCGACATGGTAGAGTTCTCTTTTCTTGGAGGTTGACTGAGGGGCGCGGAACTGAATCCACGTCAAACGGATGCTAGGGGTGGTATTCGCTTAATTTAATCAGAAAAGAAAGGTCTGATTCAAGAACGCTTGACGAAGAATCCACGAGCGGGCTGCCATCCGGAACAGGCGTACACCTGAAAAAATAGGCTGCGGACGAATGATTTTGCTCATGTGGATGCGCCGTGTCTTGACCTTAACGAGCTTCTGTTGCGGAAAGGGGGCCTACAAACCTTCCGCTACAAGAACTACCACTCTTGTCATCCGGAGCGTCGCGAGGATCGCTCACCGAAAGCGAGTAAACAAGTTGAAGAGAACCTTCACTTTGCTCAAAATCCCTGCCAGCAAGGGTGCGCGGAACATCGGAAATGGTATATCCTACTGTCCCCCAAAGAATTACCCTAATGCATTCTAAGGAATTGTGTGTAAATTATGAGCGATACCCGCGTCCGAATTGCCCCTTCGCCCTCCGGTTTCTTGCATATCGGCACAGCAAAAGTAGCGTTAATGAATTGGCTCTATGCCCGCAAAACGGGTGGCGCGTTCATTCTGCGCTTGGAGGATACGGATGCCGAGCGGACGGACGAGGCCTTCGCCGAAGCGATGTGCGACGGCTTTGACTGGCTCGGCATTGAATGGGACGAAGGCCCGCCCTTTGGCCACGCGCCGGAAAAAGGAGCGTACGGTCCGTATCGTCAATCGGAGCGATTGGAGTTGCACCGGAGCGCCGTGACGAAGTTGCTGGAGGAAGGCAAAGCGTACCGCTGTTTCTGCACGAAGGAGGAATTGGACGCGGAACGCGAACGCGCGCGCGCGGAAAAACTGCCGTGGAAGTACAGCGGAAAATGCCGGGGCCTCAGCAAGGAAGATGCGGCCGAGCGTGGCGACGCCCGAAACGTGGTTCGATTTAGGGTCGACCCCGAAGGCGAAACGGTGGTCCACGATTTAGTCCAAGGCGATGTGGCCGTTCGAAACTCGGAGTTCGACGACTTCGTCATTGCCAAGCCGAACGGCGATCCGCTGTTTCATCTCGCGGTGGTCGTTGACGACGGCGAAATGAAAGTGTCTCATGTCATTCGCGGCGACGACCACCTGACGAACGCATCGAAGCATGTCATGCTCTTCGAGGCGCTCGGCTACGCGGTACCCCAGTTCGCCCATTTACCCATGGTCTTGGATGAGCGCGGCAAGAAGTTCAGCAAGCGGGAACACGGCGCGAATGTGTTGGATTGGCGCGAGGACGGTTTTCTTCCCGAAGCGCTGCTGAATTATGTCGCGTTGCTGGGTTGGACCGCCGGCGACGACAAGGAAGTGTACACGCTCGATGAATTGGTTAAGGCCTTTTCCTTGGAGCGTCTCGGCAAATCGGCGGCGAAATTCGACCTGAAAAAATTCCGCTGGTTGAACGGCCAGCATATCCGCCTCCTGTCTGTCGAATCCCTGCGCGACCGCCTGCTCCCAATTTGGGCGAGGGCTGGTTTCGATACCGCGTCGAAGTCTGAGGCTTGGCTGATGCGGATGACGGAAGTGTGTCAGGAAAAACTGAATACGCTGAACGACATCGTCGCGCAAACGGATTTCTTTTTCGCCGAGCCTACCGAGTACGAAGCGAAAGCCGTCAAGAAGCAGTGGCAACAGGAAGACTCGGCAATGCGCATGGAGGCGATACAAGAAGCGCTCGACGGCGTTAGCGAGTGGACGGAGACGCCCATCAAATCGGTGATCGAGGGGCTGGTCGAGTCGTCGGGCCTGGGCATGGGCAAGTACGTACACCCCATGCGTCTGGCGCTGACGGGGAAGAGTGTGGGGCCGGGCCTGTTCGAGCTGGCAGAATTACTCGGTAAAGACGACTGCCAACGGCGCATGAACGCGGCGCTTTCCTATATGAAATCGAATACGTAACGGAGGGGGTTTTGCCCCTTCTAGTGGAGAACTTACACACGCTATGAGCAATGAACATCCCACGCCGGGGCCCGATTTTATTCGAGCGAAGGTTGCGGAAGACTTGAAATCGGGCAAGCGGGATGGACGCGTGGTCACGCGCTTTCCCCCGGAACCCAACGGCTATCTGCATATCGGGCACGCGAAGAGTATCTGCCTCAATTTCGGAATCGCGGAGGAGAACGAGGGCGGCGTCTGCCATCTTCGCTTTGACGACACGAATCCGTGCAAAGAGGAAGACGAGTACGTCGAAGCGATCAAGACGGACTTGCGTTGGCTCGGCTTTGACTGGGGCGAAAACGAATTCTTCGCCTCGGACTATTTCGAGCAGCTTCATGCATGGGCCATCCAGTTGATTGAGGCGGGCAAGGCCTACGTGTGCGATCTGAATGCCGAGGAAACCCGCGAGTACCGTGGAACCCTGACTACGCCCGGCAAGAACAGCCCCTACCGTGACCGCAGTGTGGAAGAGAATCTCGATCTCTTCGCCCGCATGACGGCAGGGGAATTCGACGAAGGGGCCCGCGTGTTGCGCGCGAAGATCGATATGGCCGCGCCGAATATCAATTTACGCGATCCGGTCATGTACCGAATTCTAAAAGTGGATCACCACCGCACGGGCGACGCCTGGAAAACCTATCCCATATACGATTTCGCTCACGGGCAGTCGGACTCCATCGAAGGGATAACCCATTCGCTGTGTACGCTCGAATTCGAAGCGCACCGGCCTTTGTATGATTGGTACCTGGAGGCGCTGGATGTGTACCGGCCCGAGCAGACCGAATTCGCCCGGCTCAAGCTGACGCACACAATATTGAGTAAGCGCAAGCTGCTCGAGTTGGTCGAGGAAGGCCACGTAAGCGGCTGGGACGACCCGCGCATGCCCACGCTTTCCGGCATGAGGCGGCGCGGCTTCACGCCCGAATCAATTCGGGATTTTTGCGGGCGCATCGGGATCGCGAAAGCGGACAGCATGAACGAAATCGCCCAGTTGGAACATTGTCTGCGGGAAGATTTGAACAAGCGCGCGCCCCGATTCATGGGGGTCCTGCGCCCGCTGCGTGTCGTGATTGAGAACTATCCGGAAGGCGAATCGGAAGAAATGGATGCCGTCAACAACCCGGAAGACCCCAGCGCCGGCTCCCGCAAGGTTCCATTTTCACGGGTGCTATTTATCGAGCGCGACGATTTTATGGAAGACCCGCCGAAGAAGTTTTTCCGATTGGCGCCGGGCCGTGAAGTGCGGCTGCGCTATGCGTATTTCATCACATGCCAGTCGGTGGTCAAAGACGAGGCCACCGGCGAGATCGTCGAGCTGCGTTGTACCTACGACCCGGAAACGCGCGGCGGCAATACGCCGCCCGATGGCCGCAAAGTAAAGGCGACGCTCCACTGGGTTTCCAAGGAACACGCCGCACACGCCGAAGTGCGCCTCTACGAACACCTCTTCTCTGTTGAGGATCCGGGTGCTGTGAAAGAAGGGCAAGACTGGCACGACACCATCAACCCCAACTCCGTCGAAATCCTCAATGATTGCTACGTGGAACCGGGACTCGCCGACGTGGCCCCCGGCCAAAGTTTCCAATTCGAACGCCTCGGCTACTTCTGCGCCGACCCTGATTCGACAGCCGACAAGCCCGTGTTCAATAGAACCGTGACACTCCGCGACACCTGGGCGAAGATTCAGAGGAAGTCGAAATAGTCGTGAAATGCGACTTAGAAATACGCGAAGACTGTTCCATAATCGGGTGGCACCTTCAAACAAGTTGGTTCTTGCATTTGAACGCTGTAAGCGTACCCTGGGTTAGAAGGTTTACAGTTTTCAAACCCTGAAAGGGTTTCACGGACTCAGTGAGTTTTGATGGTTGGGTTGAACCCTTACAGGGTTCGAATAAGAGCTGTCTGTTAACCCAGGGTACGCTCCGCGAACCCTGGGTTGAGGAGTTATGCGCCTTCAGCGCACGGTACTTCCTTATCTCTCTTGGGAAAACTGCCGTAAGCAATCGTAGAATAGGTCAAAGCGAGGCGCCTATCCCGGAATTTCGCGAAGAACCAACTTTGTTTGGAGGTGCCACCCGTGGATAAGGCGATTCTCGGAATCGACCTTGGCGGCACCTTCGTCAAGACGGCGATCCTCTCGACCGACGGGAAACTCCTCGCAAAACACGAAGAGCCGACTCAAGCAATTGACGGCCTAGACGCTGTGCTCGATGTAATCTGCGTTGCTTCCCAGAAAGTAATATCCTCAGCCGGGCTGGCGAATTCCGACATCGCCGCGTGTGGAATCGGCGCGCCGGGGCCACTGGATTGGCGGTCGGGGATTGTATTTACCCTGACAAATCTTCCCGGCTGGAAGGACGTGCCGTTGGGCGCCATCATGTCGGATCGGCTGGGTATTCCATGCTACCTGGAAAACGACGCGAACGCGGCTTGCTACGGAGAATTCTGGCGGGGAGCCGGGCAAGGTGCAAGAAACATGTGCCTGCTAACGCTAGGCACCGGTCTCGGCGGCGGCGTCGTGGTAGAGGGCGCGCTCTTGCGTGGACCGGATGGCACGGCCGGAGAAATCGGCCATATGATCGTCGAGCGTAACGGACGCCCATGCGGCTGCGGTGCACAAGGGTGCCTTGAGACTTACGGATCCGTCACAGGTCTCGTCCGCACGGCGCGCGAAGGCCTCGAGGGCGGCGAAGCCAGCGCGTTGCGCGAGCGTTGCGACGGCGATTGGGACAAACTCACGGGCGTCATGGTGTCCGAAGCGGCGGAGGCAGGCGACGCCTTCGCACACGAGGTCATCCGCACCACCGGCGAATGGCTCGGATTGGGAATCGCCAACCTGCTCAACCTCTTCAATCCGGAAAAAGTCGTTCTCGCAGGAGGCATGATCAAGGCAGGCGAAACGCTCTTCCAGCCCATTCGCGAGACGGCCACACGCACGGCCCTCGACGTCCCAGCCGCCAGAGCAGAAATAGTCCCGGCAGGGTTAGGCGAAAACGCGGGCGTGATCGGCGCAGCAGGCTGCGCTTGGGAACGGTTTTCTCAGGGCTAACTTCGGCTTGCGAGTCGGAGAGCCTCGGGACAGTCAGAGCGCCAGCCCGGAATTCGGCGTCGTGTTCAACCCGCCGACCAAATTTCTTTCGAGACGGGAATGGCCTGCGGCGGCGATCATGGCTGCGTTGTCCCCGCAGTATTCGAGCGTCGGCAGCAGGAGGGGTACGTCGATTTCGGATTCGAGGCGTTTCCGGAGGAGGCTGTTCGCTGCGACACCCCCGGCTACGATGAGGCGCGGCGCGTTTGTCTGGCGTAGCGCGAGTTTCGTCTTGATCAGCAATATGTCGACCGCCGCATTCTGGAAGCTGGCCGCGACATCATTCCGGCTCCGGTCCGGATTCTTCCGCAATTCGTACAGGACGGCCGTCTTGAGTCCGCTGTAACTGAATTCGAGGGTATCCGTTTTCTCGAAGGCCCTGGGAAAGCGGATCGCTTCCGGATCGCCGTCCTCCGCACACCGCTGAATCGAGGGCCCACCGGGGTAGGACAGTTCGAGCAACCGGGCGACCTTGTCGAAGGATTCGCCTACGGCGTCATCCCGCGTCGAACCTAGAATGCGGTATTCGTGCGGGGCATCGCACTGGATGAGTTGCGTATGGCCTCCGCTGACAATCAGCGCCAAAGCGGGAAAGGCCGGGGGCCCACCGTCGTTGAGGAAGGCAGAATAAATGTGTCCCTCGATATGGTGGACGGGAACGAGGGGCACGCGCCACGAATAGGCAAGGGCTTTCGCAAAGTTCACCCCGACGAGAAGAGACCCCATGAGCCCGGGCCCGTTCGTTACGGCGACCGCGTCGATTTGGCCATCGGCCGATTCGACAGCCGACTGGGTCAACTGAGAGATGACGCGCATGTGCTGACGCGAGGCGATCTCGGGCACGACGCCGCCGAACTCGGCATGGATGTCTATTTGCGATGCGACGAGATTGACGGCGACCCGCGGCCCGTCTTCGACAACGGCCAACGCGGTTTCGTCGCAAGACGACTCGATACCCAAGATGCGTGTCACGGAATGAGTTCCGAGGCGTGGACGAGCCGGATGCCCTGCTCTCCAAGTTGCGGCAGCATTTCCTGCAAGACCGTCACGGTGTTGCGCCGGAAATGGCAGATGGCGATCGCCTGCCCCTGGGTGCGCGCAAGGGCCAGCACTTCACCAAAGCGACGCCGAATCATCTCGATTTCGTTGTCGTGGTCCAGGAATAAATCGCGTTTAGCTGCCGGTACTCCGAAGGTCACCGCCATGTCGTAGGCCCGTGTATCACCAACCGTTCTGCTGTCGACAAAGAAAAGATCGCGGTCCTTGATGATATCGATGAACAGAGCCATGGACTTTCCATCGGCGGTAAATCTCGACCCCTCGTGATTATTGACCCCTACGGCGCCCGGCACTTGAGCGAGCGCGGCCTCCGTCAGTTTCAGCATTTCCTCTTCGCCCATGCCCGTCTTCAACTGCCCCTCATACACCATCGTCTCGTCCAAGTTGTCCATGGGCATGTGAAGCAATATTTCGAAGCCCAATTCAGCGGCGCGCTTCGCCGTCGCTACGCCGTGCGGCGTATACGGAAGAATCGCGAGCGTCAGCCCGGGATCCATAGCCAAAATCGCATCAATGATCGATTCGGCATAACCGCCATCATCCACAATAATCGCTAACCTGGGCGCGTCCGCCGGAAGAGCGCTCGAATCGATCATCGGCGCGGCCGCAGTTCCCGCGTTGGCAACCTTCCACGGCTCCGCATCAAGGGCGGCGGACTGCGAAGCATCCGGGGGAGGCTCGAATTCTTTGGATTCAGAGTTGGTTGCGTCCGGCGCCGTGGGCGAGTCCGCTGGGGTCGTTTCGGGGGTCAGCGCCATCGCCGGCGCCGGCGCTGCTTCTCGTGATGCAACCGTCTCAAGGCGGATTTCAGCGAAGACAGACTCTCCTATCGCGAGCTTTAGGCCTACGTTCTCGCCATCTTCAAGGAGTGGGTCTACGAGCACATACGGAGTCATGTTGCGGCTGATAACCTGCTTCAATCCATCCAGACTGACGGTAGCGGGCACGACCACATCGTATCGGCGGGAATACCACCGAGCCTTCCTATCCTCCATCGGCCGCTTATCGAAGCGTTCTATCATCTCCCGGGGCACTTGGTTCGCCGTGAGAATTGACATCAGTTCCGCACCATGCCGTTCGGAAACTTCGTACAGATCGTAGGGCTGCGACGTGACGAAATTCACAATGAGGTAGCCGGCGATCACTGCGGCCCCTCCCAAAGCGAGGAAGGCCGCACTCAGCACAATCCAAGAATAGGGAAGGTCTGGCTTTATGTCCTCGGCATCGCTCATCAAAAATCCACCCACTCCACATGGTCCACCGGCTGAGCTAAAAATGCTTGACCCACTTCGGAAAAACTGTCCGGTGAGTCGCTCACCAAGAACGCATGGCTCGCCTTCCGGTCGTCATCCACGCGCTCGCCAAGGGCGTCCAGCGTCTCGCGCGCGACACACGCCGTAGCCGCCGCGCTGTCCACAAGGGTTATCGCATCACCGACCGACTCGGCTATAGCGTCCTTCAATAGTGGGTAGTGTGTACAGCCCAGCACAAGCGTGTCAATTCCGGCCCGCTTTAGCTCCGACAAGTATTGGTCCGCCACCGCGCGTGGCACGGATCCACATGTCCAACCTTCTTCCGCCAAGGGCACAAAGAGCGGACACGCTTTTCCGAATACTTCGATAGCCGGATCCAGTGTGTGTATCGCTCTTTCATATTCGCCGCTACGGATCGTCCCCAGCGTGCCGATGACGCCCACGCGGCCATTGCGGGTCTGCGCAACGGCCTCTTGCGCACCCGGCTCGACAACACCCAAAACGGGGATATCGAGGGATTCGCGAAGCGGCTCGAGCGCGTGCGCCGAGGCCGTATTGCATGCGACAATCATAAGTTTGACCCCACGGGCAAGCAGGACCTTGGCACAGGCTGAGGCGTAGCGAATCACCGTGGAAGGCGATTTGGTCCCATACGGAACGCGCGCCGTGTCGCCGAGGTAGACGGTACTCTCGTTGGGGAGCTGTGCGCGAATTTCGCGCACGACGGTCAACCCCCCCACTCCGGAATCAAATAGGCCAATGGCTCCGCCGAACGCATCAACCATTGATGCGCAGTCCCGGCGCCAGGGGCCGCCAATCGGACTTGGGAGACACGGGGCCACTCAGGTCTATATGGACGGGAAACGATTCTCCCGGCGGCGATCCTTCGAATAGAAACCGAATTTTCCGGACGACCGCTTCATCCTTTCCACGAAGGGCGGACTGCGTAAGTGTTGTCACGATACTTTGGACCATGAGCATCTCGGCGGAAACACTAGGGGTGTGCCCCGTTTCGAGATCGCGTGAGAAATCGACGGCCAGTTCACCGTCCTCAAGAAGATAAATACCGCGAATTTTGGTATCCGGTGACAAGGTCTTCACCGCCTCAGGCGTATCGGGTCCGCTGATGAGAGCGTCCAGCGCCGTCCGGCAATTTTCGAGGGTGTGATCCGCACTATACATAACACGTCGGCTTTCGGCGACCAAAGTCGAACCGCTGGCATCGCCGAAATACACTTGGATGCCCCGAGTCTCTTGCTCCGCGACATCGACCGCCTCTGGAATCGTTACCCGCCGCGCCTCGTCGAGGATCGTGAACTCCAAAGGATTCTGGCCTTTCTTAACCATCTCGTACACGAGCAGCGCTACACTGAAAAGCAGGACCAGCGTTGCCATGCCCCATAGGGCGAACAGCGCAGTCTTTACCACGTTCGCGGGGGTTGTTTCACTCATACTCGGACTCCAGGAGGCTAAGAATCACTGGTGACCTCAAAGCAGTTTTTCGGCCAAGTGCATAAATTGGGAGCAAGCGTACTCGCAAGCCGCTGAAACGTTGGGCTGCTCTGTCGGTTCTCGCGTATTGCGTGTATCCTAAATTCATGGAACCAACTCATCTGAGGGCTCAAGAAACGTTGGTTTCCCCTTCGAATCCCCCAAATACGATGCAAGGCCCTCGGCTATCGCAGAGGCGAGTTTCTCGATGTGCGCGTCGGTTTGCAACAGGCTTTCTTCCGCAGGATTGGAGAGACAGCCCACCTCGATATGCAGACCGTAAGTCCCGATACTAGCCAACAACCGGATCGGCGCCTCGCCTACAAAACGCAGCGGATTTCCCGTTGCCGTTTCAAAGGCGTCCGCGATCTCTTGGGCGATGATTGGGTGTTGATCGACCGCCGTGCCGCGCAGGCGAGACCGGAATCCGGCCGTGGCCAGAGTTGTCGTGCGCACCCCGAGCCGGTGCTTTGGCGGACCATAGTAAATGGAAACACCTTGCGCGAGCGGCGAAAACGAACCTGCCGCGTGAATACTAATCAGGATGCTATCGGGGAATTCAGCCACGCGGAGCGCTCGTTCTTTGAGGGTGAGGCTCAAATCTACGTCGCGTGTAACGGCAACGTTTTGGGTCACACGCGTGGCGAGTGCATCACGCAACGCCAGGCCAACCGTCAAGGCGAGATCCTTTTCCACCAATCCGCCGTTGCCCTCAAGACCCTTGTCAAAGCCACCGTGCCCCGGATCGATGACGATCGACGCGATGCGGCGTTCGGGCGAAACCTCAGGCGCGGTCGGCTCCTGATTTCGCCTCCGCGCGAAGCGAGACCCGCGCGAATCCACAGCCGGGGTTCGGCCTCCTCGAAATATGCTGGAGGACGACCGCCTTTCACCCTCGACAGACTGGGTCAGGGTAAGTTGAAAAGCCTTCTCGAAGAAGAGCACCACGTCTTCGAGGGCGATGAGCGCATCGTTGTCTGCCCGCAAAACCGGATGCGTCAGCGTAACAATCGCAAGCGCGGCCACGCGCTCGTCTCCGTAAGCCACCCACACCGTGTCCCCAAACAAATCGATGCGCATCCGCGTGGTGAGCATCCTGACGCCCCCGCCAAGGCGCTTCACCAATGTGGGCAGCGAAACGTAATCAACGGCACCCACAGGAGAGGAGTCAGTTTGTAACCGAATGGACTGTCCATTCATAGCTCCTGAAAAGACATGAGGGACGCCCGTTGCCGTACCCGCAAGGAGACACAGAATCACAGAAACGGGGGCAACTCTTTTTGATAGTCGGAGATTCACGAGAAAGGCGCGACCAGCGGCCGCGCGAGATTCCTTGACTGTAGCTTGCCTGAGTGAGGGGCGTAGAGAGCGGCGATAAAAATGATCACTAGGCTGCGCGGAGCGGCGACCAAGGCCAAACCAAAGCCATGTTTAGACAGGAAAACCAACGGGCGCCCCTCGCCGACTGCTGTTTTTCGTCCGTTCGGTCGCTTTTGACCGCAAGTGCGATCGCGTCAACGCGCCTAGCGCCTTTTGTCTTGGAAAAGTTGGCGCGCAGTGCCGTATTCGCCTACCTGTACACCTTTCTTTTCGTCGAGCTTGATGCCCTTTTGAGCTGCGGCAACCTCCTGGTTGAGCTTGTCGAGACATTTCTGGCAGAGCTTCTTGGTCGCGCTGAGGGCCGGCGCGCCGCAACGGCCACACTTCACCGGATCCGACAGATTTATCTTCGCGATCTGGCCGGAGTCTATCATGCGCGTAACGCACCCAAGGTCGACGCCGCTCAATTCGGAAAGCTGCTGCGCATTCATATTCGGATTTTCGTCGAGCGCATCGCGGACAGTCTCGAAATCGGCGTCTTCGTCTGGCTGACATCCTGGACAGACGGGCGAGGAAGCTTTATCAAACAATTTTTCGCACCGCAGACATTTACTTAGAGGCATCGGTTATTCTCCTTCATGAGACCAGTTATACGAAAATGAATTTAAATCGATATCCACATTGCCGCGTACCCCAGCTTTAAGGACATCGCCATCTTCAGAAATATTCACACCTACAATCATGGACCGAACCGGATTTCCGAAATGGTCCTTTGGCGCGCGCACTGGACCGGGGTACGTAACCTCAATCCAGACCCGCTCCCGCACGGTAGCCTCCAAATCGTCGCGCCCTGCGTCGACGCCGAGAATCACAAACGCCGCGCCCGGTCCAAATATGTACTTGTCATCAATCCCTTCGTCGCTGAATTGGTTTCCTTCGGGCAAGCGCTCCTGAATTGACTCACACAGGGCGGCACTCACCTCCTCTTCCCGCTGGGCATCGGGCATCAACATGCGCTCCCGCTTCAGCCTATCTTGCATCCAAAGCGTCATCCCAATGACCCGACCGCAATCGCCATCGCGCACACTCTCCGCATAGCGCTGGGCCAACAGTCCCTCGCCGGCGGCCTGATCAACTTGCTTGACCGCTTCCGGGTCATATTCCCGTATGGCGGGCTTGCGTGCACTGGTCGTGAGACGGATGATCTCTTCGTTTGGCGATCCCCAGAACCAAAAAGAAAAACCACCCATCGCCCCGAATGCGATGACAATCGCATAGGCTGCAACGCTGTTTGTTTTAACCTTAGCCACCCCATCATTCTATCAGGCGCTCGGAAAACCGTCAAACGGAGTCTCTGGACTGGCAAACCGTCGAATAACGCCCAATCAAGAGGCAAACGGCACGCTAACGCCGGTAAATCCAGTCCGAACGTGAGTATTTGTCTTCGGCCAAGGCAGATGTTTCCCTAATTTCCGCCTTGCTAAGCGTATGGGAATCCACGGATTCTCCCGGCGCAAAGGCCTCCACTATCATTTGGTAAAGGCGTTCACGCGGTACAGTTAGAGGGGCAATAAAATCGCCGTGCCCACGATCACCTCGATAATCCGGACGCTCGCTCGGCTCACGAAGGCAGGCCTGCATCAAGTCCATGTCGATCGCATATAGCAGCGTTCCATGATGGAGGATATAGCGCTTCTTGCGGCGTTGAGCGTTTCCGGAAATTTTTCGGCCGGCTACGGCCAGGTCCGATGTTCCGGCACGCTCCGCTAAAATCCCGTTTTGCGTGAGCACCCCGGTCAGTTTCCCGAGTATGGCCTCGTATGAACCGTGAATACTCTTCAATTCAGACCGGCGCTCGGAATCGAGCACAAGAGAAAAATTCAGGCAGCCCGGACCCTGCAGAACGCAACCGCCCGCCGAACAACGGCGCAAGATCGGTATACCACGGCTCGCGCACTGTTGCTCGTCGGCCTCATCATGAAGCACTTGCGCCACGCCCAGGACCAGAAAGGGCGAAGGACTCTCCCAGATTCGCAGCGACTCCCCGCCCTCGCCGGTCTCCGCTGCATTGAGCAGCGCCTCGTCCACAGCGAGATTATGATCAGGCTCACGATAGGAATAGTCAATGAAACGCATGGAGATGCGGCCCTTCATAGGGAGTCGTCAATCTGCGGCGGGCAATGTCACGATAGTTTACATGGAGGCGCCTCAGTCCGCGAGTACGTTTAGCAGTGGACTTGGCGGCGTTAATCTCCAAATCTTCTTGTGTCTATCGTACCCAATAAACTCCCGGAACTGCCATCATCGATAGCAACACGAGAAACAGGCAACCGGGAGAGAGCGTAAAGACGCCAAGAGACTTTTATTCGAAGGCACCTACCTGGACATTGTAAACGAAAGCGCCTTCCCGCTTGCTCGATACCTGAACATAGGCAGGGCAATCCTACCAAAACTCACATGGCCAGCAGGATTCTTGCCAGGAACGAGTGGTTCGATTTGCGCTGATGGGAGATCATGTCTAGCGAACTTCACCGACATTTCCCATATGGGCGCCCGTGACCACCACGGGCACGTTATTGAGCATT
>JAPYPO010000778.1 GCA_029937645.1 Candidatus Hydrogenedentota bacterium | reverse complement strand
GGAGTTGCGTCAGTGGTTGCGGTTGCTGGCTACGGATGCGGTTCGGGTGGCGCTTAACATTCCCCTCAATCGCCCATCGAAGGGGGAGCAAGGGGGGTGTAATCACGAATCTATGGGGCTCGCCGACCTCGTTCAGCCGCTCTTGCAGCGATCCGAAGGCGTCATCGAGGACGCGGTGGAATTCCAGCGTCGAATCGACAGCGGCGAAATCGACGCTGATGACCTAGACGCCGACCTTGGTCCAGGTTTTGGGCAGCCGCTTCCTTCACCGGGCTAAATGCTGTTGCGGTAAGGACGCAATTTCGGAAGCGAAGAGCGTTTTTTTCTTGACAGGATGACAGGATAAGGCAGGATTGTAGGGCAATCGGCGGAACGCATAATCCTGTCCAATCCCGTCGTATCCGTTAACCCGGGGCGAGGACGGTGTGGTATGGTTTGCCGTTGTGTATCTGGGTGTGCGGAGGAGATTCGGTGTCGGAGAAGGGCCTGTTTTTACAGAACGTTATCGTGATCGTCTGGGATTTTGATAAGACGTTGTCGCCGGCGTATATGCAGTCGCCTTTGTTCGAGGCGTATGGGGTGGATGAGGACCGTTTTTGGGAAGAGGTCCGCGCGTTGCCGGAGTATTACCTCAAGGCTGGCGTGAAGCTTCAGGAAGACACCTGTTACCTTGGCCACTTGCTGTCGTATGTGAGGCATGGCCGGATGCCGGGCTTGTCGAACGCGAAGCTGCGTGAGGTGGGCGGGGGCATTCCGCTGTATGAGGGGTTGCCTGAGTTTTTCGAGCGCTTGCAGACCTTGATGGAGGCGAAGGCTTTCCGCGACGGCGATCTGCGGCTGGAGCATTATATCGTCAGCACGGGGCTGGAGGAGATGGTGCGCGGGTCGAAGGTGGCGGCGTTTGTGGACGATGTGTGGGCCTCGGTTTTTATCGAGGAGCCGGCCGCCCCTGGTTTTGATCCCAGCGTTGCGCCGCCCGGTGGCGAGATTAGTCAGATTGCAGGATTTCTGGATAACACGACGAAGACGCGCGCCTTGTTTGAGATTAATAAGGGCGTTAACGTGAACCCTGATATTTCGGTCAACGATACGATCCCCGAGGAAGAGCGGCGGGTTCCTTTCCGGAATATGATCTATGTGGCGGATGGTCCGAGTGATATTCCTTCGTTTTCGGTGGTGAAGGAGCATGGCGGGGCCACCTTTGCGGTGTATGATCCGCATTCGGATGGACATTATGATCGCGCCGCGTCGCTTCATGAATCGAAGCGGGTGGATATGTTTGGTCCGGCGAGTTACCTGGAGGGGAGCGAGACGGACAAGTGGCTGCACCGCCAGGTTCGGCGTATCGCGGAAGGGATCATGAAGGACCGCAAGGAGAAGACGGCGAGTACGGTCACGCCGGGTCCGCAGCATATCTAGCGCATCGGTTCATAAAGGTGCCAACTTATGTTCGCTCAGAAAAACCAAGTTTTCTGTCATTGCGAGTCAGAACCCGCTTCGCGGGAAATTGGGATAAGGACAA
>JAPYPO010000197.1 GCA_029937645.1 Candidatus Hydrogenedentota bacterium | reverse complement strand
CCCGGTCCGCCAATCGTCGAAGATGTCCTCCACCATCACGGTCAATCCCAATACGCGTGACACTTTCAACAATACCATCTACCTGACAAGGCGAGGTTTTATTCGAAGGCTCTGCAGATTACTCCGCCGTCGACGACGATTACCGCGCCGGTGATATAACGTCCGGCTTCGCTGGCCAACATGAGCGCCGGACCCGCGACATCGATGGGATCACCCCACTTCTCCAGCGCGGCAGCGGCTGCGATCTTCTTCTTGCGCTCGTCTGAAAAGAAGTGCATCGGCAGGTCGGTCATGATAGGGCCGGGCGCAATGCAGTTTACCGTTATGCCGTGGGGCCCAAGTTCCATCGCATGAGCTCGGGCCATTCCGATGAGCGCGGCTTTCGTACTGGAGTACACGCCGCGATCGGCAATGGAGGTGAGCCCGAGGATAGAGGACATGTGAATGATCCGGCCCCAGCCTTGCTCTATCATATTCGGCGCAACCGAGCGCGCCAGCCGCATACAACTGGTTAAATCGAGTTCCACGATCCGGTCCCAACTCTCGTCTGTTGTATCGACCAGCGCCTGCGGTTCGTTGCTGCCGGCGTTATTGACGAGAACATCCACCTTCCCGAAGGACTGGAGCGCCCACTCCGCCAGGGCGTCCACCTCTGCGCGTATCGTCATGTCTGTTACCCGGTATTCGCAGCGGATATCGAGTCCATCACTGATTTCGATCGCGGCCTGTTTCAACTCCTCTTCACTTCGCGAGCAAATGGCTATGTCAGCGCCCGCTTCCGCGTACAAGCGAGCAATCGCCTTTCCCAATCCTTTGCTGCCGCCCGTAACCAGCGCGACGTGTCCAGAAAGTGTGAATAGATCGTTTATCATAACTGCTCCTAATAATTGACCGAAGAATTTCCCGATGGATTTGCTCGTGAGCAGGGCAGGCAGGGTGGCGCGTATTCCAAATAACCTGTGGTTAACCTCGACCAAATCTCACGCGATGGAAATCCTACCCTTCTGAAACTCTACATTCAAAATCCCTTGCGGCTACCGTTCGGCACTCAAATTTTTCCCGAAGGAGATACGGCGAAATCCATCCA
Organism: Candidatus Hydrogenedentota bacterium; assembly: GCA_029937645.1. Taxonomy (GTDB): domain Bacteria; phylum Hydrogenedentota; class Hydrogenedentia; order Hydrogenedentales; genus JAPYPO01. The sequence continues at coordinate 6,405 of JAPYPO010000197.1, read as the reverse complement.
CCGTACGGGCAATAGTCGCCGCATCCTCTTCGAGGAAGTTTATCTGGAGGGGCTTTGACCGGGGGAATCGCGTTGCTCATCCCCCGGCTACATGCCGCTGCCCCTTCGGGACAGGGGCTTTTTCCGAACATTCAGTGCGGGCATCTTCACCGTCTCGCTATGAAATAAGGTGAAATATCGAACCATCTAGGGGGTTCGTCAACGCTGCTCGCGCGAATTCTCGGGGGGGTATAGACAGCATCCGCCTATCGAGCCATCGGGCGCTTTGGGTTTTGTGGTAAAATCAAGCGGTCTGGTTCGGATTAGTCATGACCGACGATGTGTCATTTGCCCCCCGCTCACTTGAGTCCTGTTATTGCGCCGGGATATCCTTAAGGCAGTGGTGGATTGCTGAAAATAATTAGCATGGAAGTATCTTCATGAATTGCCCCGAAGGCCCTCAACGTTACATTGCATCTGAGCCGCCGGAGCGGGCAGGTTGGCGATCTGGACGGGTAAACCGTCTCGCTTTATCGACGCTGCGCCATGTCGCGCGACGCGGTTCCTCTTTTGTGGTTCTTCTTTCCCTCCTGGTTGGCGCGCAGGGCAGCGCGACCAACGCTCCCGAAGATTTTGAATTCTTCGAATCCGAGGTGCGCCCGATCTTGGTGAACTATTGCTACGGATGCCACAGCAATATCGCAAGGTCAGTGCGTTCAGATTTTCGGCTCGACAGCAGGGCCTCGCTTCTCAAGGGTGGAACAAGGGGGCCGGCAGTGGTTCCTGGGAAACCGGAGGAAAGCCTTCTGATTGAGGCGATCCGGCGCGAATCATTAGAGATGCCTCCCAGTGGTCCCAACGAACGGCTCAACGGGGCGCAGATTGCGGTGCTCACGAAGTGGGTTGAAATGGGCGCGCCATGGCCGGAGGTGTCCGAGAGTGCATTACGCTCGGGAGAGGGGCGTTACGATTGGGAGACCGCCCGGGAGCATTGGGCGTGGCAACCGATTCAAAAGGTTTCGCCGCCTCCGGTTCGGAAGAAAAAGAAGGTTCGAAATCCCATTGATCAATTCGTAGTAGATGGCTTGCGGAAGGCGGGCTTGAAGCAACCCAAGCCTGCGCTCGCAGCCGTGTTTGTACGGCGCGCTTTTTTTGACCTGATCGGGATGCCGCCGACCCCGGATGAATTGGAGCATTGGGTAGTGGCTCTTGACGCGACGCGCAAGGGTAATCTGAATGACGATGCCGTAGCGCAACTTATCGATGCGCTGCTGGAACGGCCTCAGTATGGAGAGCGTTGGGGTCGGCTTTGGTTGGATTTGGTCCGGTATAGCGACACGGGCGGGTGGTCGCAAGACAACGGATCGTTCCCCAATGCGTGGCGGTATCGGGATTGGGTCGTGGACGCGCTAAACTCGGACATGCCCTATAACGAATTTGTTCGTCATCAAATTGCGGGCGACACGATTGACCGGGAAGCATCGATTGGTACGGGGTTCTTTGCGCTGGGCCCATCGTATTCGTCGGACGGCGGCGATCCGGTAGCAACTGCTCAGGCCAAGAGTGAAACGCTGGATGATCGCGTCGACACATTTTCGCGTACATTCTTGGGGCTGACCATGGCATGCGCGCGGTGCCATGATCACAAGTTCGACCCGATTCCGATACAGGACTATTACTCGATTGCCGGTATATTCAACAATTCGAAGGGCGGCGAAACGCCTCTGGTGGGTGCGGAGGTCGTGCGGGAGTATCAGGAGGTCCGCCGGCCTATCAACGAGCTTCGCGTTAAGGTTAGGGACGTCCGGCAGACAGCCGGGAAGGAGAAGCGACCGGTTTCGGATGAGGAACAGATGCAGATCGAGGCGTGGCAGGCCGAGTCAGACAAGCTGGACGAGGAATCACCGCCGAAGTATGCCTTTGTACACACCCTCAGCGATACGGGCGGCGAGGACATGCGTGTCGCGGTACGTGGCAATCTGATGAAACCCGGCCAGGTGGCTCCGCGCAGGTTTCTTCGCCTTATCGAGGGGAAGGAACGCGAACATTTCACGGAGGGCAGCGGGCGGCGCCAACTCGCCGATGCGGTTGTGGACCCGGGCAATCCGTTAACGGCCCGGGTAATCGTCAACCGAATTTGGATGAACCACTTTGGAAGGGCGCTGGTGCGGACCCCCAGCAACTTTGGAACGCTTGGCGAGAAGCCGACGCATCCCGAATTGTTGGACTGGCTGGCCAGCACCTTCATGGAGTCCGGCTGGTCCATCAAATCGCTGCACCGAACCATCATGATGTCTGCTACGTACCGCAGCAGCAGCGCGTTTGATGAGCGGGCCTTCTCCGCCGATGGCGACAACCGATCGATCTGGAGAATGAATGCCAGACGTATGGACGTCGAAACATGGCGGGATTCGTTGCTGGCGGTGACCAACGAACTGGATGTATCGCTGGGCGGTCCGCCGGTCGAGAACATTGTGGATAGCAATCGGCGAACACTGTACGCGAGCGTCAGTCGGAATGATCCCTATATTACGGATGAGTTTCTGCGCTTGTTTGATTTCCCCATCCCGCGCGCGAGCAGCGCGAAACGGACGTCGAGTGTGATTCCGCAACAGTTTCTGTTCATGATGAATAGTTCGTTTATGCTTGATCGGGCTCGTGCGTTGGGCCAGCGGCTGCAAGAGGAGTCCGGCACGCAAGAGGGGCAGATTCGGCAGGGATACCATCTGCTTTATGGCCGGCAACCGTCCGAAAGAGAATTGGAGACGGCGGCCCGCTTTTTGGCAGGGGATATGCCGACAGAGAGCGGGCCGGATCGCTGGCAGCAATATTGCCAGGTCTTGTTGAGCGCAAACGAGTTTATGTATATTCGATAGCCATGGAGGATTTGTAACGTGTCGCATCATAGACCATCACCACCCATTTCCCGACGCGATGCCTTGCGCAAGATTGGCTCGGGCTTCGGCAATCTGGGGCTTGCCGGCCTTATTGCGGGTACGGCGCCGGAAGCGCATGGCGTACTCCCTTCGGCTGCGCCGTTGGCGCCAAAGGCCCCGCATTTTGCGCCGAAGGCGAAGCATGTGATCCAACTGTTTATGCCGGGCGGCCCGTCGCAGGTGGATACCTTTGATTACAAACCGTTGATTGCCAAGCACGCCGGTGAACGTCCGGCCATCGTGGATAAGAAGTCCTTGCGCAATACGAAGAACGGCCTGCTGCCTTCGCCGTGGGGTTTCAAGCAATATGGGGAGTGCGGTAAATGGGTCAGCGACATCTTCCCGCATACTGCGGAATGCGTTGACGATATCTGTTTCATTCATTCGATGCACACGGATATTCCAGAACATGCCGGCGCTATTTTGAAGTTTAATCTGGGGCATCTCCAGCCCAGTCGCCCGAGCCTTGGCTCGTGGCTGTGTTATGGCCTGGGAACGGAGAATCAGAATCTGCCGGGATTTGTCGCGATGAGCCCTAAAGCTCAACCTCGAGGTAAGGCGGCGAACTGGGGCAATGCGTTTCTGCCCGGCGCGTATTCGGGCGTCTATGCCAATATCGCCAGTATGGAGCCGGGAAGCATCCTGCGCGACCTGAAGAACCAGCATCTTTCTCGTACGGAGCAACGGCATCAGGCAGACTTGTTGGCTGAGTTGAACCGCTTCGATCTGGAGCGTCAGCAGCAGGATCAGAAATTGGAATCAAGCATTCAGGCCATGGAAATGGCGTTCCGGATGCAGTTCGCGGTGCCCGAAGTTTTTGATACGGTCGACGAATCGAAATCGACGCACGAGCTGTACGGCGAATCCGATTTTGCGAAGGGGTGTCTGATCGCGCGGCGGTTGGTCGAGCGCGGTGTTCGCATGGTTCAGTTGTCGCATTCGGTCAGCGGGTATGATATTGCGTGGGACACGGGCCACGGCGACATTTTACATCATGAAACGCTGGCCAGGACCTGCGATCAAGGCATTGCGGCGCTGCTCAAGGATCTTAAGCAACGTGGGCTCTTGGATGAAACGCTTGTCATTTGGGGCGGGGAATTCGGGCGCGCCCCGACCTCGGAGGGGAAGATGGGGCGCGACCACGATCACTACGGCTTTACCGTTTGGATGGCCGGCGGCGGCGTCAAGCCGGGCTATACCCATGGCGCGACCGATGAGTTTGGTTGTTCAGCCGTTGAAAATCCAGTCCATGTGCATGATATGCACGCGACGATCCTGCACCTGATGGGCCTGGATCACGAACGGCTCACCTATCGATACTCCGGCCGCGATTTCCGCCTGACGGATGTACACGGCCATGTCGTGCACGACATTATTGCCTAACCGTTTTATTTGTACGATGGCATATCCCCTTCGTATTCTTAGTGGTGAATAGGTAGTTCTTATTGGGGAAAGGGCTGCTGGCGCCAGAAGAAGACGCCTATGCCGTCATCCTGAACGAAGGAGCCTTCCGCATGAAACTGTTAAGTTTTCTCACGCTGGTTGCCCTATCCGGAACCAGCGCTGCCCAGTCCGGCTCTCCACAGACCTCTGGCAATGAGAAGGCGCTCGATAGCGTCTTGGTTGCCTCGGGCTTCACCCGGCCGCTCGCCCTTACGTCTCCGCCGGGCGACTTTGACCGTGTGTTTGTCACGGAGCAGGACGGCGCGGTTCGAATCGTTAAGAATGGCAGCGTCTTGCCGACGCCTTTCCTGGACCTGTCAGCGCTGACGCTCTCGCCGAGTGACGGTGGCAGCCACTTCGAACGTGGGCTTCTCTCGCTGGTCTTTCACCCGGACTATGCCAGTAACGGTTTCTTCTTTGTCAATTACACGACGAACGAGGGAGACACGGTCATCGTGCGTTATACCGTTTCGGGTGATGCAGACATTGCCGACCCGGCGAGCGCCCAGACCTTTTTGACTGCGGCGCAGCCCTTCCGTAATCACAACGGAGGTACGCTTCTTTTTAAACCCAGCGATCCCAACAACTACTTGTACATCACGCTCGGCGATGGCGGGTCGGGCAACGATCCGGAGGACAACGGTCAGGACCTGACGACGATGCTCGGAAAGATCCTGCGCATCGATGTCGACGCGGGACCGCCTGCCGACCCCGCCAACCCCAACACGCCCGGCGACAATCCTTTCGAAGACGGCGCGGGCCCCAACGAAGACAGCATTTGGGCCTATGGCCTGCGCAACCCGTACCGCGTAAGCTTTGACCGGCAGACCGGCGACCTTTACATTGGCGATGTTGGCCAGGTCGCGTTGGAGGAGATTAGCTTTCAAGCCTCCAGCAGTGCCGGCGGCGAAAACTATGGCTGGTCCATATTCGAGGGCACGCGGTGTAACACCGGCGCGACTGGGCGCGTGGTGACGCAGCAGGTTTGTGACGATTTGGCAGGGCATATCCCGCCAATCTATGAGTACGGACGCGGCGATGGTGTCGCTGTCATAGGCGGCTATGTATATCGTGGCTCGGCGATTCCGTCCCTCCAGGGCCACTACTTCTTCGCCGACAACGGCACCGGACGCATCTGGTCGTTTGTCTATGACGGCGCGACCGTGACGGACTTCGTCGAGCGCACGGGCGAAGCCGCGCCCGCGGGCATGTTCATCTCCTCCTTTGGGGAAGATGCCGCTGGCGAGCTTTACGTCGTTGACCTGGGTGGCGGGGCGGTATACCGGATCATCGATCCCGACGCGCCGGTGATCTTTGCAAATGGGAATGGCGCAGGGATGGCCGAAGTGGGGGATCGCGTCGAATTGAGTTTCGACGTCACGTCATCCTCGGAGCCGGTGTCCCTGCGGTGGCTGAAGGACTCGAATGCAATCAATACTGATGACAGCATCGTAGACGTGAATTCGGAAATGCTTGTCATCAATCCCGTCCGCCTAAGCGACTCCGGCACCTACGAGCTCGAAGTAGATACCGGCACCAAGGCCGTAGTCCTGAGCCCGGCCCTCGTCCTCCAAGTCGTCGCCGTAGGAGCCGTGCCCGCCGTTGGCTTTTTCGGCCTATTCGCAATAGCGGCTGGGTTCGTCATTGCCGGAGCTTCCGCAGTCAGGCGTCGCGTGCCCCAAAAGTGATCTGCCTGGAGCCGCTCTCCCCGTGTTGTCCTGCCCTGGCTCCCTTCCCCTATATATTAGATTGGCTTGTTGCACCTACGAGATGGATTCGCCTTGGGAAACAATGGGTAAACTATTGACAGGTGCATGGTGGACTGGATTAGAAAGGGCTGGAAATAGGGGAGTTTCTTCTTTTTCGTGCAACGCTCAATAGTAGAATCAACAACCCGATTAGTGTCAGGTCCCCGGTAACTTTCGCTGACAGGCCGGTTCCCAGGGAAGAGGCCGCGCAGCCGCCACCGCTTCCCTCGCCCTCGCCCTCGCTTTCACCCTCACCCTCACCCTCACCCTCACCCTCACCCTCACCCTCACCCTCACCC
>JAPYPO010000196.1 GCA_029937645.1 Candidatus Hydrogenedentota bacterium | reverse complement strand
TCGCTTTTGTCCTTATCCCAATTTCCCGCGAAGCGGGTTCGTACTCGCAATGACAGTAAGAGAGTTATTTCTTTAGGGCAAAACGATTACAACCTGTTAAGGGAATTTCCCATGTGGTCTTGGAACGAAGACCCGTCAAAGAAATCCCGCAATTCCGTGAAGAATCGGCTTTCTATAGAAGATAGGACAACCCCATGCCTCTTATCGATCTCTCCACCCTCATCGAACACACAGACCGTTCGCCTGTCGATCACACGGAGATCGACTACGTGGATCATCAGATTGGCGCACAACAGGTCGCCCAAGGCTTCGGCGTGCCCAAAGCCCTCCTGCGCGATGAGGAGGGATGGGCTGTCGAGAACATCAAACACCTGAATACCCACAGTTGCACCCACGTCGACGCGCCGTATCACTACAACAGCACCATCGCCGGAAAACCGGCGCAAACCATTGACGAGCTACCGCTGGAATGGTTCTTTTCGGACGGCGTGAAACTGGATATGACCCACAAGGGGGATGGCGATGCTGTCAAGCCGGAAGATTTGGAGGCCGCCCTGGAAATAGCGGGCCACCCGCTGAAGCCGCTAGACATCGTCTTAATCCATTGCGGGTGTGACAGGTATTACGGCGACCGCGACTATATGACGCATGGCTGCGGCGCGACAGCTGCATCCACCAAATGGCTATACGATCAAGGCGTCCGCGTCATGGGGATCGACGCATGGGGCTGGGACCGGCCCCTCCATCTACAGGCCAAGGACGCCATCGAGAAGAATGAGGCCGGCATTTTCTGGGAAGCCCACCAGGCCGACCTCGCCTATTCGCAAATCGAACGCCTCGTCAACCTCGCCCAACTGCCCGCCACCGGTTTCAAAGTTGCCTGCTTCCCGCTGAAGATCAAGGGGGCAAGCGCCGCGCCCGCGCGGGTCGTGGCGATTGTTGACTAGCGAGGGCGCAACGCTCACTCGCTAGGGAACGAAATGTCCGCCCCATCCAGCCGAAGGATATTCCTGGACTTCAAGTGCTTTGCAGAGAACGGGGCGCTGATTTTCGATGGCGCATTCGGTCGGATGTCGATGCGGCCCGTGGCATTCAATTCCCCGTCGGGTTGTTGCACATGGACGTCGTATTCGCCCGGCGGAATCCCACCGATGGCAAACGCGCCGTCCTCGTCCGTAATCGCGTAGAACGGATGGTCGAAGACATAGACCCAGCCGCGCATCCAGGCGTGGATGTCGCACACGAGGCGCAGCGGCTTGCCCAGAGGGGTACCGCGGAACCGCTTCGTGTAGGCTCCGTCGACGGGCGTGACGATATTGAACGTGTTCGATGTTTCGTCGCTGTCGGCGCGGACGTTGTGATTGGCGGCATCGCTGTTGGTGAAGGCGATCTCCGCGCCGCTCCGTACAGCTACGACGTGGGGCTCGAATGCAAAGTCGTACTGATCTACGGTTGCGCCTTCGCTGTCATCCGGTGCCGTGTCCGGCAGGGGCCGAGGGGAATTCTTGCGGGCCGTCAAGTAGACCACCGCCCACCGGAGGCCGGCATTTTCGTTATTCACTAGAAAAAGAAATTGCCTGTTCCCGATGTCGTTTGCGACCGGATACGTTGGTGATTTTCCTTCGTAGGTAATCCGCCCCGCAAGCGTGCCCGTCGCGGGGCTTCCGCCGGATCGCTCTTCTGCCGAGGCAGTCTCGACGATTGAAGACTGGATCAGAAGCGTAATGAGACAAGGAATAGATAGACACGCTGTAGGGAGGCTAAACAAAACGGAGGTTTCTTTCGGATTCGGCGACGGGTGTGCGTGGAAGTTAGTCGAATCGTACCACAATCCAGCGCTGCCGGAACTGGAACCGATGGGGGTGCGAGCGTACCCGCGATCCGCGATCCCGGAAATTTCACATTATTTCGTTGAACTTCTCCCGCTTCATCTATTATTCTCCGCAAGAATCTTTTTGCTTTACCCGACTATCCTGGGAGGACAATCATGTCTCACGATCTGCAAATCGCAATCATCGGCCAAGCGGCGTTTGGGGAGAGTGTGCTTAACGCTCTCGTTGAGGAAGGCTATTCCATTGTCGGCGTGTTTTGTCCCCCCGACAAGGAAGGCAAAGCCTTTGACCCCCTCAAAACGGCGGCGGCCGCGCACGATATTCCCGTGTTTCAATTTTCGCGGCTCCGCGACCCCGAGGCCATCGATGCCTTCGCAGGGCTGAAGGCTGACTTGGGCGTTATGGCCTTTGTCACGGACATCGTACCCATGGCCATGCTTCAGGCGCCGGCCCAGGACACGATCCAATATCACCCATCGCTCCTGCCGAAACACCGGGGGCCGAGCAGCATCAACTGGCCAGTTATCCAGGGAGAAAGCAAGACGGGCCTGAGTATCTTTTGGCCTGACGAAGGGCTGGATACGGGGCCCATACTCTTGCAGAAGGAAGTCGATATTCTTGAGGAGGACACGCTGGGAACCCTCTATTTTCAGAAACTCTTCACACTCGGCGTCGAGGCCATGGTCGAGTCTGTTGCCCTCGTGGAGGCAGGCAACGCGCCGCGAATCGTACAGGACGAATCGGAAGCGACGTATGAGGGCTGGGTCAAAGCGGATGAGGCCCGCATTGATTGGGGCGGCTCGGCAGAGACGATCTTTAATCTGGTGCGGGGTTGCGACCCGAGTCCCGGCGCGAACACCCTCTGCAAAGGCGAATCCGTCCAACTATTCGGCGCGCGTTCCAGCGCGGATTCAACCGGCGCACCCAGTGGCACGATCGTCTCCATCGAAGAGAACGGAATGACCATCGCAGCCGGAGATGGAAGTCTGCTCATCCGCAAGGTGCGTGCCCCGGGCAGCGCAAAAGTGACCGCAGCAGAATGGGCGGGCGAAAAAGGCATCGCCGCAGGCGAGGTGCTGGGTCAGTAGACTGAGTCCAGGGAGAGTCGAATATACCACCGAGTTTAGTGTACCTTGTTCCCTTCCTTCGTTGACCGGCCTAACGGTCGCCGAGATGAATAGGAGTCCGACCATGTACAGAGTGTTTGCCGTCCTTATGCTGTTCATTCTGACCGCAGGTTTTGCGGTTGCGCCTCCTGCCGCCGCCCAGACCCAATCTCTCGCCGCCCAATCCGGCGCGTCGGTCAATCCGCACACGACGCCCGAAGACGCCGAGGCCGGCGCGAAATCTTTTCGTCGGCACTGCTCGACCTGCCACGGACGTAACGCCGAAGGCTTCCGGGGCCCGAATCTCACCACCGGCAGTTTTCGACACGGCAATAGCGACGCGGCTCTATTCAGGAATATTCTTGGGGGTGTCGGCGGTACGGGCATGGGAGGGGTGTACCTGCCGGACCGGCAGATTTGGCAAATTATCAGCTACCTGCGCTCGCTTAGCCAAACGCCCCAGGAAGCGCCCATCGAAGGCGACCCGGTGCGTGGCAAGGCGTTGTTTCTTGAGAAGGGCGAGTGTGCGACCTGCCACCGCGTGAATGGACAGGGGGGCCGACGCGGTATGGATCTCTCGGAAGTGGGGTGGCGGCGTTCGCTTGACCACATTCGCGCGGCGATCTTGAAACCCAGCGAAGTCATTGAGTCGCGGTTCCGGCTCATTCAGATGACGCGGTCCAATGGTGAAACCGTGGACGGGCTCCTGCTCAACGAAGACACCTACTCGATTCAGTTTATGGACGAGAACGAAAATTTACGATCCATTTACAAGAGCCAGCTCCGCTCGGTGTACAAGCCTGACCTGTCCCTCATGCCCGACTATGAAGGCGCCTTCACGAAGCAGGAACTGGATGACCTCATCGCATACCTTCATTCGCTAGACGGAGAACCAGACCATGACTGATAGATTAATCCAGACTATGCGGCCACGATTTCTCGCGCTCTTCATTGCGCTCTTCCTTGCGCTCCTGGGCGCGTCATCCGCTTTGGCTCAAACGACCTATGAAGACATTCTTAGCGCGTCCGAGCATCCCGAGAACTGGGTCACCTACTCGGGCCAGTACACCAGCCAGCGTTTCAGCCGCCTCGACCAGATAACCCAGAAGAACGCGAAGAACCTTGAACTGAAGTGGGTCCGTCAGTTCGACACGCTGAACTACATGGAAACCTCGCCCATCGTCGTCGACGGAATTATGTACGTTACCCAAGCGAATAATCTCGTCCACGCGCTTGACGCGCACACTGGCCTGACCTTCTGGACCTACACCTATCCGTTGCCGCGGCGGCTGACGCTGTGCTGCCTCCGGCAAAACCGCGGCGTGGCCATCTTGGGCGACCGCCTCTTTATGGGCACGCTCGACGCGCACTTGGTCGCCCTCGACTCGAAAACGGGTACGCCTTTATGGAACGTCGAAGTGGCTGATCGCCTGGGTGGCTACAGCATCACCGGCGCGCCCCTCGTCGTGAAAGACATGGTCATCATCGGTGTCTCGGGCGGCGAATACGGTATCCGCGGATTCATCGACGCGTACGATGCCGCGACCGGCGAACGCCGCTGGCGCCGCTATACCATTCCCGGCGAGGGCGAAATAGGCAACGAGACCTGGGAAGGCGACTCGTGGAAAACGGGCGGCGCGCCCGCGTGGATGACGGGCTCGTTTGACCCGGAATTAAATCTGCTTTATATGGGCACGGGCAATCCCGGACCGGATTGGAATGGCGAAGTGCGCGAGGGCGACAATCTGTACTCGGATTCACTCTTGGCGCTTGATGTGGATACCGGCGAACTGAAGTGGCATTTCCAGTTCACGCCCCACGATGTGCACGACTGGGACGCCTGCCAAGTTCCCGTTCTCGTGGATATGGAATTTGGAGGGCGGCCGCGCAAGCTCGTCCTCTTCGGAAACCGAAACGCCTTCTACTATACGTTGGACCGTGTAACCGGCGAGTTCCTCGTCGGCAAGCCCTTCGCCAAACAGACCTGGGCCGAAGGCCTCGACGAAAAGGGCCGGCCCATTCGCCTCCCCAATACCTTCCCCTCGGAGCAAGGCACCGTCGTCTCTCCCCACGTCCAGGGGGGGGCCAATTGGTGGTCGCCGTCGTACAGCCCGCAGACGGAACTGTTCTACCTCATGGCCTTCGACGCGTCGACTAAGTTTTTTGTGGGCGAAGCGGAATATGGCGAAGGGGAACTTTTCGTGGGTAGTTTCCCGGAGATATCCGCCCCCGACGACTCCTTCGTCAGCGCGGTCCGCGCCATCGACCCGCGAACGGGTGACCGCGTGTGGGAGCATCAAGTGTACGCGCGTTCGACCTCGGGCATTCTCTCGACCGCTGGCGGCATCGTGTTTGGCGGGACGAAGCAAGGAAACTTTTTTGCCCTCGATGACAAGACCGGTAAAGAACTTTGGCGCCGCAGCACGGGCGGGAAAATACACGCGGCGCCGGTGACCTATGCGGTCGGCGGAAAGCAGCGGGTAAGTATCGCGTCAGGCCACGCCATTTTTACTTTTGGATTAGCGGAAAAATAGAACTCTGACCACCCCTCAACACGGATAGAAGGAAACCACCATGTTTGATCTCACCGGAAAAACTGCCCTGATCACAGGTTCATCCAAAGGCATCGGCAAGGCTATTGCCTATGGCATGGCGAGCCAGGGCGCGAATGTCGTCATCTCCAGCCGCAAAGGCGATATCTGCGACGAAGTCGCTGCGGACATTAATACCAAGGGTGGCGGAAAGGCCCTTTCGGTTGCCTGCAACATCTCCGACAAGGAGCAACTCCAATCTCTGGTCGACAAGACGAAGGCGGAATTCGGCGATATCCATATTCTCGTGTGCAACGCCGCCGTCAACCCATTTTTCGGTTCGCTGGCGGACATCCCCGACTCCGCCTTTGACAAGATTATGCATTGCAACATCCAAAGCAATCTCTGGCTCTCCCAAATGGTCCTTCCCGAAATGCGTGAGCGGAAAGACGGCGCTATCATCATTGTCTCCAGCGTCGGCGCCTATCGAGGAAGCCTCAAATTGGGTGCCTACTGCATATCCAAAGGCGCCGACCTCCAGCTCATCCGTTGCCTCGCGCAAGAGGAAGGGCCGAACAATGTTCGGGTGAACGGCATCGCTCCGGGGCTCATCAAAACGAATTTCGCCAAGGCCTTGTGGGAAGATCCCGAACGGCGTAAGAAAGTAGAATCGACTTACCCGCTTCGGCGCTTGGGCGAATCGGAAGACATCGCGGGAACCGCGGTCCTCCTCGCATCCAAAGAGGGCAATTACATCACGGGCGAGACCATCGTCATCGACGGCGGCGGCCTCTGCTAATCGTCGGAGTGCACGGCGCGATCGGGGTTATCTCTGGAATGTGTTTAAGGGCCAGGCTGGCATGATCCGCGGGCCTGGCCCTTTCAATTCCATAGGTGCTGAGCCGACGGATCCATGTTGGAATCTCTTCAATGCGTTTCGCTGGATGGAATCTGGTGTTGGGATTTGGAAAACGAGATCGTCTGGGCGGCAATCTGGGGGCGCAGAATCTACCGCGGCCCAACGAAGCGGGCGATTAATCGGTCGCGTAAGCGGGTCGGGAGCCAGGAGCCGAGTTTCTGCGGATAGGCGTTTGTTCCCATGAGATAGCGGGCCTTCGGGCGGCGTGCGGCCAGGGCATGGAGGACTGCTTTGGCGACTACTTCGGGTGGCGCGGCCGTCTTCTCGATGTTTCGTGTGAGTTTTTGAACCGCTTCTAACAGCGGCGCGTAATACTCGAGAAGCCCGGGCTTCGAATGTTTGATCATCGATGCGGACTCGTCCTGCCCCTTTTGCCAAATGGGCGTGGCAATGGCCGCCGGCTGCAACAGGGAAACGTGAATGCCCCACGGACGCAACTCCAGGCGCAGGGCATCGGCAAACGATTCCAACGCATGTTTCGACATGCTGTATGGCCCGAGCAGGGGTGTGGTAAAAAAACCGCACACCGACCCGGTAATCACGATGCGCCCTTTTGCTTCACGTAACAAGGGGAGAAAGGCCTGTGTCACCGCCACCTGCCCAAAGACGTTGACCTCGAACTGGCGGCGCAATTCGGAGAGCGATATGAACTCCATCGCGCCGTTTACCGTGATACCGGCGTTGTTTATGAGGCCGCGCAACGGCTCCCCATCCAACCGTCCCGTGACATGCTCGGCGGCGGCGGTGATGGAGGCTTCGTCCACGACATCGAGCATTACAGGCTCCAGTCGGTCCGAGGCGCGTTCGCGCAACGCGTCGCCCGCCGCCTCGTTTCGAACCCCCGCGAACACGCGAAAACCCTGCCGGTCCAACGCCAACGCGCAGGCCGAGCCGATTCCCGTGGAGGCGCCGGTGATTACTACTCCGCCCTTCGAAGACATGCGCTATACCCTTTCGTGAAGATGCGGCATTCTATGGATGATTTAACGACAGAGAAACTCATGGGCGATCATACACCTAAACAGAATATGAACGTGGCGTTCGAGAAACATCTGCAGGGCAATCGCACTAAAAGTCACATAGCCAGCAGGATTTCTTCAAGATAGCTG
>JAPYPO010000195.1 GCA_029937645.1 Candidatus Hydrogenedentota bacterium | reverse complement strand
ATCGATGCCGGCGGATCTCAAGATGACTCTTCCAAATGGGAAATCCGGGTTTATACCAATTCAGCGACCTTGTTCCGCTCGATCAACTCGAAGTCAATTTGAGCGCCGATGCCCGGCCGATCCGGAACGTGAACCAGCCCGTTCTGATCGATGTCGATATCCTCGATAAGCCCATGCTTTTGCGCCCCGGCAGGTTCCAGAACCTCGAAGTACTCACAGTTTGAAATCGCCATGATGAGGTGCAAGTTGGCGTGATTGTTGAACGAGTTGCCGCCGTGGTGGACTTCATAATTCATGCGAAAGGTCTCTGCCGTATGTGCGGTCTTAAGGCAAAACGTGAGCCCGCCCTTTATCGATACATCGCCGCGCAGGTAATCCGTTGCCTGTTGATGGATCCATGGCGCGTAGGATGTCGGCGTGGCATTGGGGAGCTCCGTCGCCATGATGGGGATGCCGAGCTGGGAACGTAGCTTGATGTACCCGTAAATGTCGTCGTCTGCGAGGGGATCTTCGTACCAATAGAATCCCATTTCCTCGGCCGCCTGCCCTACCCTCAAGGCGGCGGGATAATCGTAGGACCAGGTAGAGTCCAGCATCAAACGATATTCATCGCCGACAGCCAGCCGTGTTGCTTCGCAAATCTTAATATCGATCTCGGGCTCGCCATGGGGATGAATCTTGTAGGCCTGCCAGCCAGACTCCTTGTGCCGCAGGGCGTCAGCGCCGTAGTCTTCCGGGGTATCTAGGACGAATGAACTCGCGTACGCGGGTACGCTGTCGCGAAAAGAACCTAACAGCTTGTGGACCGGCATACCGGCCGCACGCCCCGCAAGATCCCAGAGCGCGACGTCCACCGATCCGACCGCAGAGATCAGCGATCCGCGGGCCTGTTGAGCCATGGTCTTCCATAACCGCTCCCGGTCTAGCGGATCCTGTCCGATCAAGATTGGTTTGAGGGTCTGAACGATGAACGGGGCATCGCGCTGTGCCGAGCGCAACGCGGAACCAAAAAATCCATATCCCTCCACTCCGTCATCGGTCGAGATTTTGATAAGCGCCATCTGGGTAGATCGGTTTTTCGCGCTCGCTACCGTTTTCGTATACCGCGTTGGAGGGATATCTTTCCATTCCCATACCGTTACGGATAAATCGGTGATTTTCATATTGACCCCTCTTTGGTTAAAGCCTTCAAATCAAACTCTATTTTTACTTAAGGCTCATGGTAAATCGATACGGTTCAAAGCCCCGCGAGAAATCGAATCGCGACCGCGCTCATGAGTTCGATGGAGGTGGGCAGCGCATCGTCGCTGAAATTGAAATGGGGGCTGTGGAGGTTGGGGTAGGGCTCGGTGTCGCTGGGGTTGTTGCCGATGAAAAAGAAGCTGCCGGGCTTTTCTTGAAGGTAGAAGGCGAAGTCTTCCGCGCCCATGGTGGGGTATTTCAGGTCGATGAGGCGTTCGCTTCCGAGGGCGGACTCCGCCGTATCGCGCACGAATTTTGTCATCGCCTCGTCGTTGTAGAGCAGCGGGTAGCAGTCGGGTGAAAAGATAACTTCAGCGCGCGCACGGTGGGCCAGCGCGGTGAGGGTGGCGATGCGCTCGATGCTGTCGCGCAGTCGAAGGCGCACCTTCTCGCTCAGCGCGCGAAAGGTTCCTTCCATGATAGCGGTTTCGGGGATAACGTTGGAGGCGAAGCCGCTGTTGATGCGGGCGACGGTCACGACGGCGGCGTCCCATGGGTTGGTTTCGCGGCTGACAATCGATTGGAGGGCGGTGGTGATGTGGGCGGCCACGAGAATCGGATCGACACCCGCGCCGGGGTCGGCTGCATGGCAGCCTTTGCCTGTGACGTTGATGATGAACATGTCAGCGCTGGCCATGGCGGCGCCGCTCTTGAAGCCGACGGAGCCCACGGGGAGCGTTGGCCAGCAGTGAAGCCCGAAGACGGCGTCGGCGTCGGCGATGGCACCCTCTTCGACCATGTAGCGCCCGCCAGCAGCCAGCTCTTCGGCGGGCTGGAAAATAAATTTTACGGTGCCTTTCAATTCGTCGCGGCGGCCGTTTAGGAGTTTTGCGACGCCGCAGAGGTTGGCCATATGGCCGTCGTGTCCGCAGGCATGCATACGCTGTGGAATGGTAGACGTGTAGTCGAGCCCGGTCTCTTCTTGGATGTCGAGGGCGTCCATGTCGGTACGCAAGGCTACGGTTCGCTCTCCCCCACCCTTAATCCATGCGACAATTCCCGTGCCTTTGGCGTATCCGCGCTTGTGCTCAATGCCGTTCTCGGTTAGGAAGGTTGCGATGCGGTCGGAGGTCCAGACTTCTTCGAAGCGAATTTCCGGGTGGGTGTGCAATTCGTGGCGAAGCGCGATAATTTCGGGTAGAAGTTCTTCGATGGATTCTTGCAGTGTTGTCGCCATGTCGAACTCCTTAGAACTTTAAGCGGGCTCCCGGGAATGCGGTGAGCGTGAACTCTACACCAATATCGAAACCGGATTCGCGGTCTCGCAGTTGAATCGCCGCCTCCCAATCGTGCAGGCGTCGCCGGACTTCGTAGGTCTGCCGAACCAGTTCATCCCGTTCCAAATCGTAGCGATGCTCGAAGGCAAATCCCCAGTTGTCGTTGACTCTGTATCCGAGGCCGTAGAGAACTTCGCGGTTGAATATTTTGTTGTCTGTTTCCGTGTATGCAAAGCCAAGGCGGCCATTCATGCCGCCGGGATTCTTGCTGTCGTCATAATAAAAATAGGCCAAGACGCGACTAAAATCGCCGCGGCGCTCGTCCGGAACTTCCTCGTCGTCGAGAAGGGCTTGCGCATCTACGACGAAGTCGCGCAGGGCCTCGACGACTGGGACATACCCAAGAAGATCGCGTTCGCGATCAATGCTGTGATGTTCTCCGACGGCCTGAAAGCCCCACCATGGGCGCGGTCGGATGTCGATCTCAAGCTCGTAATCTTGTGTCTTTCGCGTTTCATTCTCGAAGTCGTTGCCGTGATAGAAACTCACGCGCGCGATTTGCCACTCCTCGTCCAGCACTTCATCGCGCCCCAAGAATATATTGTCGATTTTACCTTCGATGCGGCTGCGCCCCGGCACATCATCCAAGGCGTCCAGGCGGGGCGTGTCTTCCGAATCCAGGGAGGCGTCGGGACGGTAGCTGTAGGTAAACGATGGCACGATTATATGCTTAAACCCCGAGAATCCCCAGCGTCCTTTGTATGCGCGGTGAAGCCGAGCTTGGAGGGTTATGCCCGCGACGCCCGAGAAACGGTATTCGTCGCTATCGTCTTGCAGGTCACGCGTTTCGGAATACCAGGTGCCCTCCGCTTCGACGAAGGGGGTGATGCCGATCCCTTGGCCGATATTCCAGTCATAGCTGAGCCGCGCGGTGTTGACCGAACGGCCCGCGTCGTCGTCCGAGCGGGTCCGGTCGTAGTAGCCGCTAAAAGAATCGAACGTGAGGTAGAGGCGCTTGGCCAGTCGGCGTTCGAGAAGGTGATACGAAAGTTCCGGCAGCTTTTCCGTTTCGCGGGTGAAGTCGTGTGTGGACACCGACGCGGTGGCCGTGAGAATTTGGCCGGGGCGCGTATGCGTCAAGTTCACGAAGGTGCGGGGCCCGGTTCGGTCGCGGTAGGTATCGTAGAAAAAGTCCTTGACAAAGTCGCGGTCATACCATTGTTCGTATTGGGCGAGGAGAATGGTGTGGGGGCTGAGTTCTTGGCGATGGTAAAATTCTGTGTAGCCGCGGTCTTCCGTCGTGTACATGCTCCGGAACTCGCCCTTGCTTCGAAACAGAAGCGAGGCGGGCCGTTCCATAAAGTCGAACTCGATATCCGTGCCGAAGCCAACCCCTTCCTTTTGCGTGGGCATTACCCGGAACGCCATGTCTACATTGGGGGTCACCTCCCACCAACGCGCGAGATTCAGAAAGTAGCCCAACTCGGCGAGGCGCCCGCTGTCGAAGCTGTAGTTGACGCGCCGGTTTTCGCCGCTGCCCGAGCTTTTCCAATGCGGAAGAAATAACGGCGTATTCATTTTTCCGAGTTGGAGGCGCGCGTTGGTTCCGAGCACGACCTGTCCTTCTTTGAGGCTGGCGTGGCCCAGGCGAATGCGATAGTGGGGCGGGTCGTGGTCGCAGGTGGTGAACCAGACATCCTCCCCTTCCACCTCATCGGGACCCAGTATCTTAAGGTTCTCCGCGCTCCAATAGAATATGCCCGCGCGGCCGTGGGCGTGGAACATTTCGCCGGTCTCCTTCGAGAGATCGTACTCGATATACTTTGCATCCAATTCGCGCGATGGCTCCAGCAGATGGAGATTCTCTGCCTCAAAATAGCCCCGGGCGGGCTGCGATCCTTCCTCCCCCTCGGGCGGCTTGGGAAAGAGCTGCGCCGGAAGGGAATCGGAGGACTCCTCTTCGGAAGACGGCAGCCTTATCAGTAAACGGTCCGCCGTGCCCTGCGCGTTCTCTTGGTTGAAGCGGACGTCGCCCGTGGCCTCGATCGTCTCCAGATCATCGTCGGACGTGAACCTTCGCGCGGTCTCCGAAAGTATCAGCATATCGCCAAGACGTACTTCCACGCCCTCGCTAAAAAATAGTCCCTGCTCATCGATTCCTCCCTCGAAATCTCCGGCGTTAATTTCGAGTTCCAGGCCTTCCAGAGATTCGGCGTCCGGGATGATGAAGCCCGATGTGGGATCGCCAAACGGTGTCCCTCCGGCTAGGGCATCTCGAAATGAAACATTCGCGCTGTCCACCAGCGAACCCTCGGGCTGGCTAAGGTACGGCGCGCGGGGTTCCAGCGATCCAACCGCATTGGCATCCGGTCGGCGAATGGCGCGGATGCGGTCCAAGTTTTCCTCAGCTTGCTCCGGCGTCATATCATCGGTCGCTGTGGACGGCAGGATCGGTGGCGATGGAGCGGGCGGAAGAGCCGGTTCCTGGAAAGGCTCGTCCTCAATATCTTCAATAGCCAGCGCTTCGGGCTCGGGGGAGTTGTCCGGTGCGCTTTCCAATTCGGGCTCGATGGGGGCTGATGGGATCGACTCGGCCTCTTCGATCACCGGTTCGCTTGGGGAGCCGCTGGGAGGAGTGCTCCGGGGCGGGGTTGGAGTTTCAGCGGGGATGGATTCCGCCTCCTCTACGATAGGTTCATCAAGGGGGGCCTGGGGTGGCGGGGCGACATCCACTGGGTCGGGCGCGATGGGGATGGGAAGAATCTTCTCACCGGGCTCTAACGTTCCGCGGATATATAGCGTCTTGTTCTTTGGCGATAGGGCTGCGATGAGGGAAGAGCTTGCAGCCAAGTAACGCGTCGAACCTGGAAGCGGCGCCGATGCTCCTTCCGTGAGGGCGAAATCGAACTCGCGTAGCCCTTCGGTGGTTGCGGCGAATAGGCGATCATCCGTCGCTGCCACGTTGAACGCCGCTACGGATTGGAGAGGCCCGCGGATTCCGGAAGGAACACTTACGGTGGATAATGAGCGTTTGGTAGAAACAGCCAGACGGTCTGCTTTCACAAAGGCAAGTCCCGTGGGCGCCGCGTCGAGCGAAACCGAACCGAGCGGTTGCAGGGATTCCGCGTCAAACAATAAGACGGAGGGTGGTACGCGCGCGCCTACGGCGATGAAGCGCTCGGAGGTAGACACAGAATTCGGGACGGAGCCTTCCAGTTCCAATGTCGCCTCAACGGATCGCGATTCCGTGTTGACGATGGAGAGCGTATCAGAATAGGTGTTGACTACCGCGAAACGGCCGGACGGCAGCGCGCCGATAGCGGTCGGACCTTCACCGACCTCAATGTACGATACCACGCGGAGGTCTGCGGCGGAGAGCAGCGAGACGGTGTTTGAAATGCGGTTGGCGACCGCGAGTATGGAGCGGTCGCGTGACAGCGACAACGCAACCGGGCCGTGGCCTACCTCAACCTGGTCCAGCACTTCCCGGGTGTCCAGATCGATACGCGCGACCTCGTTCCGGTCGTAGATTGCAACGTACAGGCTTCGTCCCGGTTCATCGATGACCGCAGCGCGGAATTGTCCTAAGGTCGAAATGGATTCAAAACCCGCTTGCGCGTGGGCGGCGTTGGGAAGGAGGCAGGGCAGCAAGAGAAGGAGAAGAGCCCGGAGGTGAGCGTTGTTCAATTGTACCCTGCCTATTCTCTCCCCGACCTCGGGGTTGTGAGCCGCGCTTACCGTGACTCCTGCTGTGTGATCCGGGATGGAAAAGCGAGCGGCGGTGATAGGTCGCTCGCTCATAACATCTTGCAATATTTTTACTTACGCCAGAGAGGGTTGACGAAAACTTATTTGAGTATAACATGGACTCTGTATGGCCGCAATCGGGGTCGAAGCCTCCGCTGGAAGCCGCTCGCCACGCTGGATAGTACTCATGAGGCCGGTTGCGCACGGGGCTTCTGAAGGTCTACACTCCTGCCTTTCACGCACAGGATTCGACAAGCTACTCTTTATGTTTAGCCCCATTCATCGACATTACATTGCGGCATTCTTCCTCGACTTAGCATTCATGATGGGATTCACCGCGCTCCCCTTCTACGTCTTCAAAGAAATCGGGGGCGGTGCGGCTATGTCGGGTGTGATCGGCGGAGGGCTCTCGCTGAGTTACGCGGCGGTGTGCATTTTCGGCGGTGGCCTGGTCGCCAAGGCGCGGAACAGCCTGCGCGTGGCCTCACTCGGCTCGGTGGGACTTTCATTGTTCTTTTTCCTCGCATCTTTTTCCCGCGAACCCATCGTCTTCGCACTGCTCTCGATGTGTGGGATGGGATCGATGGCCTTGGCATGGCCGACCCTCCATGCGTGGCTGGGCGGCGAACCCGATTTGCGCAAGCGCGGTCGCTACATGGCGCGGTTTAATATTTCGTGGAGCGCGGGAATGGCGCTGGGATCTCTTTTCTCAGGATTCCTTTTCGAAATCCACTTCCGCCTGCCCTATATCTGTGTGTGCGTATTCGGGGGCATCTCTGCGATCTTAATCTTCTTACAACCCCAAGAGCATTCTTACTTCGGCGACGTGCCCGCCCATGCCCAGGACGAACACCAAAACCACACGCGCTTGAGTGAATTTTACTTGTTGCCGACGTGGGTCGCGTGCTTTACAGGGTGGTGCCTCCTCGGCGCGGCGAGGACGGTTTATCCCAAACGGCTTGACGCGCTCGTGGGAGATAATCGACTCACTCTTTTTCTCGATCCGTTGCCCCCGGAATGGCCAGTGGGCGCGGCGGCCCTTTTCTCCGTGCTCGCATTTGCGATCACCTTCGCAAGCGCCACAGTTTTCGTGCTCATGGGCAGGTCGGTTGCCTGGCACCATACGTTCCGGTTCATCGTCGCGCTTGAGCTGATGGCCTGCGCCGCGAGTTGGCTTTTGGCGGCGACCCACTCGCTCGCGCTTATGGTCGTCTGTTACACGGTGGTGGGTGTCAGTGTGTACGCGGCGTTTTTTGCCGCGATTTTCTACAGTGTGGCGAATCCCGCACGAAAGCATCGTCGAGCAAGCATGAACGAGGCTCTCGTGGGT
>JAPYPO010000194.1 GCA_029937645.1 Candidatus Hydrogenedentota bacterium | reverse complement strand
GCGCCATCCTGTACATCCTGTTATCCTGTCAAAGCTCTTTGTGGCTCCCTAATTTATTCCTGTTTCGGAATAAACGCACCGACATTCAGGTCTCCTGTTCGCCCCTTGGAGCGAGAGGATCGTCAGCCGCCCGCCTGGATTTCTTTTCTCGCCGCCTTTAACGCTTGCTGGCGAATAAATACGGCGACGCCGAGCAGGAGTACGAAGGACTCGATGGACCAGAATACTCGGAGAGCTCCACCGATGCCTGCGGTGAATCCGTAGGCATGAAGGCCAACGCCGAGTAAGTTCACGCCAAACCAAGAAAAGGCGACGACCATGCCTCCAAAAACGGCGGCCATGTTGATGCCCAGGTCGCGGATGTACCCTCCCATGCGTGAATGAAGGATAGCCAGATTCCAAAGGACGATGAGGAGCGCACCGTTTTCTTTGGGATCCCAGCCCCAGAAGCGCCCCCAGCTGTAGTTGGCCCAGATGCCGCCGAGGACGGTACCGATGGCGGAGAATACTAAGGCAAAACAGATGATGCCGTAGACCATGCGTGTGATGTTCTTGTAGAAGAGTTTGTCGTCGCGCTTGAATCCGAACAACTTGCCAACGATAAATATATGCGCTATGGCGCCGCCGAGCATACCCGCGGCATACCCCACGTTGATGATGGTCACATGGGTAGCGAGCCAGAAGTTGGTGTCGAGCACGGCGACCAGTTCTGGCATGGTGTCTTGTTTGTCCAAGATCTCGAATTTATTCGCCAGGAAGACGCCAGCCACTCCAAGAAACGACGCGATAGAGAGCGCAATTCTTTGCCGGTTAACGTATTCGATGAACAGTCCAACGAGCACGCAGACGGCCGTGATAAAGAGGATAGTCTCGTAGAGGGTAGTCACCGGGGGACGCCCGCGAATGATGCATCGGTATACGATGCCGGCGACAAGGAGAATGAATGGAATAGAAACGGTGACCCAGCCCGCGCGATAGAAAACTTTCCCTTTCAGATTCAGCCATGACAAGGCAATGATTAGAAAGCTGAGCACGAACAACCATTGCGAAAAAAAGAAGAACTTCCATTTGTAGAAGTTGGTTTCCATGGGCACTTTGCTGTACTCACCACGTTCTTTGGCCAGAGTGACGATGCCCTCGTGAAAAGCCTGCGCCTCCTCGCGAAACGCAACCGTATTGTGGGCCTCTGCCGCTTTGGCCATGCGTTCGAGGGCCCCGAGTTCGGCAAGTTGCGTACTTTCGGATTCCAAAGCTTCAAAGTTAATCGTGATGAGATCCGCAGGGGTACGCCACACATCCTCACCGTGATCTTCCGGCGGAAAGAGGTTCAGGGCCAGCGCCGATTGCGTGGCGAAATCCAACGGATCGAAAAACGTCAGGAAGGCATCAGATTCTTGCTGGTACGCCGCCGGTTCCATCTCGTTTTCCATCCGGTTAAGGGCAATAATCCCCTGGCGCAATTCCGGGGCCTTCGCCAAGATGCCGCTCAGCGACAGTTCCTTTTCGGACCCGAATATTTTTTCGAGCAGCGCGCTATCCATCATGTGGTAATGTTGCCTGCCGAAGTCGAAGTAGCGCGCCATCCTCTGGAACTCGTTGATGTTCATTGCCAAACTGAGGACTTGTTGCTGTGTCGCGTCACGTTCCGAGGGCTCGATGGCGGCGTATTGCTGCGCCATGGGAAAAATCTCCCCGAAGTGGGGCTGGAGTTGATTGTAGGTGTAACGGCCCCAACGCTTCTCAAGCGGCGGCAGGCCAAGCGGTATAAGCGCCTCGGTGTTCTCGACCCAGAAGGTCTTATACTCTTTCGCGTCTTCGGGGTAGAAGAGGATGTCGAGAAACCACTCCATAGGGTTGAGTTGCGGGATGTCCTTGCGGGTGAACCGGGCCTTAATCTTTTCGAAGGTGCCCATGTTCGTCAGGTTCAACTTCCGCATGCCGTTTATTTTCAGCATCTTGAAGGCGGCGAAACTGTCAAGAGGCTTCACGCGGCCTTCCGCCTGAATAGGCAGGCTGCGGAACAGTTCGATGGTTTCCTTGTCCCACTGGCCCGCGCTATGAACGGCTTTCTCGGCTCCGCTCGGCGCGCTCCATAGAAAAACGCTAAGGGTCAACGCGATGATTGATATGCGAATAGAATGTCTCATGCTGTTCGTCTCTTGCTCTCTGCTTTCATGTATTTCAAAAGCTTCTGAACCATATGAATCAAGAGGCCCACGCTCATGATGACGCATGAATACAGGGGCCACTGGTCCGCCGGATTGCGCCACACGGCGAGCTGCGATTTTTGACCCGTTCCGTCGGAACGTTCTTGAAAGGATTCTTGGAAGAGGGTGTAGCCTTTGTGACGCAGGGGGTGGTTCATGTAGATCCGAATTTTCTCTTCCTGTCCACCCTCAAGCTTGGTGACTTCGCTCTCATAGTTAGAGGCCATTGTCGTGCCTGGATGCACGTCCTTGATGAAATCGTCGAGCCGCACGACGAAGGGTACCTTCCATCGCTTTTTGGTTAAGGCGATGGTGTAGGCATCGTCGCCGCTTCGTACCGTCAACGGTTCGCTGGATACCCATCCTTGGCTCATCTCAAATTTATGGCCGCCCCAAATGATCCCTTCGATTTTCTCATCGCTCTTCTTGTCGGTGATGGTGACGTAGGCCCCGGGGACATTCGCCGGCTCCTGCATTTCGAGAGGGAAGGCCTGCAAGCGGTATCCGTCAGCCACGCGCCCGCCCTCCGAGGTAACGGCCTCTGTTGCCTCGCAATTGCGTTCGTACCCCCCCACCTCGATGTCGAAGGGGAGCCCTTCGGAGTGGAAGGTGCGCGTACGCGCGCCCTGAAGGTCTAGAAAGTGCTCCTGCGGAATGGTGAGCACTTCGCCGCTCCCGCCCGCCTTGGCGATTTCAATGTTCCAAATGTTGTAGCTGACGAATTCATCGGTCGACTCGCCCTCGGCGAGAAACATGTTTCCATGATCGGCGAGTTTGAACGTGACCAGTGCGCCGAGGAACAGAATAATCATGCCGACATGGATGATGAGAATGCCCACGGTCCGCTTCGATTTGCGAATCTTGACGAGGCCCCCGCAAATCAGGTTTCCGAAGAGCAGCGCCATGACCAGATAGCCGCCGGGCAACGGCAAGGGCAGGCTAAGGTCGGCAACGGGCAGCGTGAAGGTGTGCACGAGCACCATGGATTCGAAGTACTTCTTCTGGACTTCAAATAGGCCGTGATCGACCTGCTCCAGCGTGCCGAGAAAGGTCAGCGCGAATAGGATCAAGATCATGGCCACGGCGAAGCCAAAGGAGGAGTACGATTGGAATATCTTCCGGGCAAACTCTTTCATAAATCCGATGTGTCCTACCGCCCGTTAGGGGCTTCGTGTAAAGGAGGCGCAAAATTTCAAGAATGCATCGCGCTGGCCCGCCACTTCGACCGAGGGGCCGGTCAGGCGAACGAAAAGGCTTCCCGAAGGCGATGAGTACGCCACACCGAGCATAGTTTGATCGGGAGTCGCAACGCCCTGCATGTTTTTGGAAGTGCCGGACACTTCGAGAAAGGCCACCTCCTTGTCCAACACGGAAACCCGCGCCATCGCGTCGAGTTCGGCCTGCGAAATACTGGGCTGGTCGAATTGGCCGAGCCACCGGTTGATATTCGCCAACTCACCGCCCGCTTCACCGCCCAAGGGCGTTACATAGGCTTCGCTGGCCTGGCCAATGCCGTAGGTAACCAAACGCATATTTCGATCGGGGCCACGAAGCCAACCCTCCGGCGCATCCCAGGTGTACCCTTGGCCGCTTGTGTACCCTTGGCCGCTCGCCGGGCCGCCACTTGAATCTGCCGTGGGCGCAGGCTCCGACGAAGCCGCGACCGGTGGATGGTCGGGCGGCAATTCCACGTCCGAGGTCGCCGCTCCCGCAACGGTGGCTGCGCCATGCGCGCTGTCCGCCTCGGCCTGAAGGGAGCCGACAAAGTTAATGAAGTTGGTAACCTCGTCGGTAACCAGTTGCGCGGGTCCGACCATTTTGACGTACACACCGGTGCCGTTCAGTTCGAGCATCATGCCGAGCAATTGATAATCGGATTTGGGGTCTTTTCCTCTGGCCGTGAAGGCGCCTTCCAAGCGTACAAAGGTGGCTTGTTGGCCCAGGATATCGAATTGTTGCAGCGCGATGAATTCGTCTTGCTCGTACGGATTGAGCCCCATCTGATTGCGCCAGCGATTGGCGTTGTCGAACAGGGACCCACCGATCAGACTCAACGAGCAAGCGCCTTCGCCTTGCGGGCCAAACTCAAAACTGGCGGTACTAAACGGTGTGGGAGCCGCCTCGCGCCAACCCTCTGGTGTGTCCCAGTGGAAATGAAACCCTGGGCCCGACGCGGGTACAGCGGAAGCAGTCCTGGCAGGCGGCTTCGCAAATCGGGTTGCGCTCGGGACATCGACTAGGGGCGGTCGCCGGTGTTCAGAATAGACCGATTCGCCGGTGATTTCGACCCGATCGCCCGGCCCGCAGGAAGTCATGCCCAACGCGAGCACGGCCAGTACCGATGGGGCCACAAAAGCGCGCAAGGCGCTATGAAGAATGCTGTTCATTTCGAGAAAATACCTCAACCAGGAAGATGCGGGACAAAACGTAGAGGGCGAAATAATAACAATTTCGTGCATTTTGAGTCAAAGAGGAACGCTTTGGTTTCAACACCGCGCCACGAGCAATAGTTCCTGGAGCGGGTTAAGAGCTCTTGAACCGAGAGCCCGCGTCGTTCCAAACCTACATAGGTCGTTCCAAACTTGCATGGGTCGTTCCAAACTTGCATGGGTCGTTCGATGCTTACATAGCCCTCGCTCAACAAAACGGGCGAGCGACGCGCGATCTCACAAGCCTCGGGGACGGGATGACGCGGCGCTGCCGCCGCCTTCTGAAAACAAGGCCTTCTTAGCGATTTCAGCAGCAGCTGAAAATTCAACGTCTCGCTACGCGCTGCGGGCCTCCTATTTGCCACAAACGGCCTTCTGATTGGTTTTTTTGGGGAAATACTGAACGCTTAAACAAGTATCTAAAATCTACCTATTGTATGCTTGGATAAACAGGTACATCATAAGGCGGTATTGCCAAATCCACCTATTGACACCATAGCCTGGGATTGGTATATTTCCGGTGCCTTGGAGCGAGGCATTGCTGTGGTTCTCGCCGACAGGGCATGACGCACAAACGCTATAATACCTCTACCAACATGGATGACGCGCTTTTAAGCCACGTTGCGCAGGTTTCACCCAGCACATGTTTATGAAACCTCGTAGGCTTTTGATGGGGCAATAACCCTGTAGGTGCTTAACGATCAGAGGGTGCAAGTAACCGGCCCAATATT
The DNA here is from genome assembly GCA_029937645.1 of Candidatus Hydrogenedentota bacterium. GTDB lineage: Bacteria > Hydrogenedentota > Hydrogenedentia > Hydrogenedentales > JAPYPO01. Next base: position 2,180 of record JAPYPO010000194.1, on the reverse strand, counting down.
AGCAACAACTTCGGTTTCTCGCAAGGGAGTGATTCAACTAATATGAAGAAGTGGACGGTAATGCTTATCCCCCATGACAGGGGCGAGCGGCGTTCATTCGACTTGAGCACCTACCACGCATCGACCCTGGTCGGTGTGTTTATTCTGCTGTCTTTCGTCACTGGATTTTTCTACCAACGCTACCGGGTCGCCGAGGCGAATACGGAAACGCTCCGAATAAACCAGACACGGCTCCAAACACCGGCGTTGGCTGCGGAGTCGACAGGAATTACACAAGCCGAACGCGAGTCAATTGAAGAAGAAGTACGCGCCGAGTACGATCAGCGGGATGCCGCATTACTGGCGGAGTTGGGGCGTCTGTACGACCTTGAAACGGAGGTGCGTACACGGACGGGCATGCCGGCGCACACGCCGGAAAACTCCGAGATCCTGGTGGGCGAGGGCGGTCGTGGCGGTGGTCCCGATGGGCCGGTCGAGCGTATCCAAGTCATCGACGAACTGCTCATGCGGCCGGAACATGTGATCGTGGGTTTAGCGGATCCCTCGGCGGATCTCATGGTGCAAGAGATAGACATGCGCATCCGAAGCCTGTTTCGGCTGGTGGAAGATATGAAACTTGAGGGCGACCGGCTCGACCGGATTCCGTCGGTATGGCCAAGCGATCAGAAAACACGGCGGCTATCGGATCGATTTGGATATCGGAGCGACCCGTTTACGAAACGCTTGAAGCATCACAACGGATTGGACATCGCTGCGAAGCGAGGCACCCCGGTCTTGGTGACGGCTAAAGGCGTCGTGAGCTTTTCGGGGCGGGACGGATCCTACGGAAATTATGTGATAGTTGACCACGGGAATGGCTTGGAAACTCTGTACGCCCATATGACCAAACGGATTGCTGTTGAAGGCGACTCCGTTGAAAAGGGCGAGTCCATTGGCACGGTGGGCAGTACGGGTCGAAGCACCGGATCACACATTCATTACGAAGTCCACTGGCTTGGGAAAGCCGTTAATCCCCGTAATTACATTAGCAACTAGCAGACCTCATCATCGACAAGGCGCGGGTTTGACCGCCAGGGCATACGAAGTTGGCTGACAAAAAGAAAACGTACAACGAGAACAAGGTCGCCACCATTATCGGTCAAGGCACCGAGTTGACAGGCGAAATCTCCTCGGAAGGAACGATTCGTATCGAGGGGAAGGTCCGTGGCCGCGTGAATTGCGAAGACACCATCGTGGTTCAGGAGACGGGCCGCGTGAAGGCAGACCTCATTGCCGGCCAGATTATTATCAGCGGCCATGTCGAGGGCAATGTGTTCGCCCATGACCGCCTGGAAATCACGGACCGGGCGCGGCTGATTGGGAATATCACGTCGCCCCGGGTGAGCATCGCCGAAGGAGTCATCTTCGAAGGTACCTGCTCGATGAAACCCGTTGGCGAGGCCAAGCCGCCCGTATTCGACAAGCCGATCATTCAATTCCCCAAAAAGTCCGGCGAGAGCGCTTCAACCGGATAATTTCCGCTCGCCTCTCTCCTGCACGATTATCACTGAATCTGAACAATCACCCCTGGATCTGCGCAAGTGCCGCTTGCGGAGGTATACTAACGCCCATGCTGCCTTCCCTAAAGTCGAAAGTCCTCGTTGCTATGAGCGGCGGTGTGGACAGCTCCGTCGCGGCGGCGCTTCTTGCCGAGCAAGGCTACGACGTGGTCGGGATTACCATGCGCGTCGTGGCGGAAGAAGAAAATCAGGCGTCGGTCTTTCAGCCGTGTTGCTCGATTGCGATGGCGAAAGATGCGCGGCAAGTGGCCGACGCGTTCGGGTTTCCCCACTTCACGCTCAACCTGGTTTCCAATTTTGAGAGTCAGGTTATCGACGATTTCACGAGCGAATATTTCCAAGGCCGCACGCCAAACCCCTGTGTCCGCTGCAACCAGCGCCTCAAGTTTGGTACGCTCTACAAGAAGGCCGTTGATCTCGAAGCGGAATTCATCGCGACGGGCCACTACGTCCGGCTCGCGCGCGTCGGCGATCGCTTTAGCGTACAGCGCGCCATTTATACTCCTAAAGACCAGAGCTACGTCATGGCGGGACTATCCCAGCGCCAACTAGCCAAGGGCCTCTTTCCGCTCGGCGAAATGACGAAGGAGCAGACTCGGGAAAAGGCGCGCGCGCTTGGGT
>JAPYPO010000193.1:4895-7547 GCA_029937645.1 Candidatus Hydrogenedentota bacterium | reverse complement strand
GAATTAGTCTCACTGCCTGATCGGCTTTCTTTTTCATTTCTTCCAATACGTCGCCGTAGATTTTGATTGCGACATCGCTCCGTGTGCCCGAGACGAGTTCTTCGACCCGTAATTCGATGGGTTGTGAATAACTGAAAATGGCGGCCGGAACGCGTTTTTTTAAGACCGCGTCGATGGCCTCGACCAAGGCCTCTTTGCTGTCGAATCGCCATTCATCCACGGGGTTCAACAAAATGAAGGTGTCGCTGATCTCCACGCCCATGGGATCGGTTGCGACCTCGGCCCGGCCGGTTTTGGAAATGACCGTATGAACTTCGGGAAATTCTTCGAGAAGGACGCGTTCGGCCAGAGTGCTGATTTCGTTGGATTTTTCGAGAGACACACTGGGCAGCCGCCAGATCTGCATCGCAATGGAGCCTTCGTCCAACTCCGGAATGAACTCTGCACCCAAAAACGGGACGAGGCCGAGACTGGCTACGAAAATTATCACCGCCGCCGCGAAGGTCACGAAAGGAACCCGTACCGCGCCATGGAGGAAGGGTACGTAGATCCATTTGGCGAAGCGATAAAGGAGGGGATCTTTTTTCTGTACGCGCTTGAGAAAAATGGACGCGAGCACGGGCATTAACGTTAGTGCGCAGACCAACGACCCGGTCAGCGCGAAGACGACCGTCAGCGCCATGGGCCCGAACATTTTGCCTTCTATTCCGGTGAGGGCCAGGATGGGCAGGTAGACGATAATGATGATGCCGACGGCGAATGTGACGGGGCGCGCCACTTGCCGACTCGCGGTGCGGACTTTTTCGAGATGCGATTTCTTTTCGTCTTGATGCTGATGTAGGTATCGAACGATATTCTCAATCATCACCACAGAGCCATCAACGATAAGCCCGAAGTCGATTGCCCCGAGGCTCATGAGGTTGCCGCTTAATCCTGCATAGCGCATGCAGGTGAAGCTGACCAGCATGGACAACGGAATCGCCAACGCGACAACAAGGCCACCATAAATATTACCGAGCAGGAGCAGGAGAATGATGACAACCAAGATCCCGCCTTCGGCCAGATTTTTTGTGACCGTTTTAATGGTACGGTCCACGAGTTCCGTCCGGTCGTAGAAGGTATCTATATAGACACCTTCGGGTAGCGTTTTTTCGATCTCTTGAATCTTTTCATGGACATTGGCTGAAACGACCCTGGCGTTTTCTCCGATCAGCATCATGACAATGCCGATGACCGTTTCGCCGCGCCCGTCGCGCGTCACGGCCCCCTGCCGAATCAACGGCGCGAACTCGGCTTTGCCCACATCGCCGACGAAAATGGGGGTGGCGGTGTCTTGGTCGTAGCCCACGATGACTTGTTCGATCTCGTCGAGGGTGGTGAGCATCCCTTCGCCCCGCACGAGGTATTGTTCGCCTTGATGCTCGATGTAGCCGCCGCCTACGTTGCGGTTGTTTGCTCGGATAGCTTCGAAGATATCCGTTACCGTAACTTCATAGGCCAACAGGCGATTCGGATCGAGCGTTACTTGGTAGGTTTTCAATTCACCGCCGAACGAATTTACTTCTACGATTCCGGGAACACTGCGGAGTTGGTAATTTACGTTCCAGTCCAAAATCTCGCGTAGTTCCATGGGCGTATACCCCTCGCCCCGCACTTCGAATTGATAGATTTCGCCCAGGCCTGTCGAGATCGGCGCCAGTGTCGGCTCGCCGTACCCTTCGGGGATTGAGTCCCGCGCATCGACCAAGCGTTCTCCGACCAATTGACGTGCCCAGTAGATGTCGGTCCCCTCCAGGAAGACGACGGTGACCACGGAGAGCCCGAATTTGGAGACGGAGCGTATTTCCTCGATGGCGGGCAAGCCGCTCATGGCTGTTTCGACTGGGAATGTGATAAACCGTTCGACCTCTTCGGGAGCAAGCCCTGGAGAGTCTGTAAGGATCTGAACTTGTACGTTCGTTACGTCCGGGACCGCATCAATGGGGAGTTGGAACATTGAATTCACACCGACCGCAGCGATGAGTAACCACAGCACAATCACGAGGAGCCGGTTGTTCAGGGAAAAATCCACTATCGTTGACATGTTTCACTCCTAGTGGCTATGGCCGCCCATATCTTCTTTAGCGGCTTCGGACTTGAGTACGAAGGTGTCGCCGACAGACACGAGATCACCCTCCTCAAGCGGACCTTGAACCTCGACGAAATCTGCCGACTGGTGAAGCACGGTTACGGCAACGACCTCATACGCGCCCTCCTCTCTGACGCGGTAGACGATATGACCTCGGGTGGATCGTTGGACGGCGTCGACGGGCACGAGTAGGGTTCCCGTGTGCTCATGTTCATCAACGAAGATAGACATGCGCCCGAACATACCCGCGCGGAAATCACGCGCAGGATTGGGGAGCACGACCCGCGCTTCCGTCGTGCGGCTCCGTGGATCTAGAACGCTGCCTATGTAGTCGATCTCGCCTTCGAACACCTCGCCCGGAAGTCCGTCAAGACCGATAACAGCGCGCTGTCCCACCTTGAGTTTTCGAATGTCGCGTTGCGTCACCCGGCCCATCAACCATACGGTGTCCAACTGCGCCACGAAAAAGACCTGATCGTCTAAGTCCACCGTTTCTCCACGCGTGATGTGCCGCTCGACAATCG
>JAPYPO010000193.1:0-4885 GCA_029937645.1 Candidatus Hydrogenedentota bacterium | reverse complement strand
CGCGCCAAAGGGGGCGCGGATCTCGTAGCGAGTCAGCGACGCAGTTTCTTCCTCGGCCAGCCGGTCGATGTAGTCGTTGGTAAGGCCCAGCGCTTGAAGTTGCTGGCGAGCGGTTCGCGTGTTTATCCGGGCTTCCTCGAAGGCCTGTTTCGAGGCAAGATAGTCCTTTTCCGAAGAGATTTCTTGTTTGAAGAGGCGTGTCTCTCGGTCGTTCGTAGCTTTGGCCAAGTCCCACATGGCGAGGGACGCCAAATAGGCCGACTTTGTCTCGGCCAGCTCGCGGCTGTCGAGCACAGCCAACAACTCGCCTGCGCTGACGATGTCTCCGATTCCTGCATGCACTTCGCGCACGATTCCCGCTACGCGCGGCACGAGATGGGCTACGTGATCTGGGTCGAATTGAACTTCTGCGGGCACAACGGTGGTCGTGGCGATGGTGCCGCTGCGCACGACGGCTGTCGTGAGATTAAGGGAGGCCCGCTGGGCGAGATCGAGATACACGACGCCTTCCTCATGCGCCGCCTCGTCGCCGTGTTCGTCACCGTGTTCGTCGTGGGCCTGTTCCGTGGACCCGTTCTGCGTCCATGGTAGTTTTTTGGACAGCTCGGAACACCCGCTGAGGCATCCAATGAATATCAAAACCAGAGCTTTATTCTTGTTCATTGTCTTTCTCCTCGCTCAGTAAGCCGTACACATTCCGGTCTGGAAAAAGTCCCCGGCCAACCAGTCGTTCCAAATCATTTACGCCTTGGTGATACCTGCCGAGCGCGTCCAGGTATTGAACCCGGAGGCCGAAAAGCGTGCGTTGGGCATCGAGAACATCGAGATAGCCGAACGCGCCCTGTCGGTACGCTTCGTTCGCTTTGTCGAAGGAGGCCGCTGCCCGCGTCAGGACGTCGGTTTTCAGGGCCATCACTTCTTCGTAGTCCGCGCTGACCAGGTAGTAACGCTGGGACAGCCGGGACAGGACGCGCAACCGCGTTGCTCGTTGTTGATCGAGCGCTTTTGATGCTAGATGTTTGGCCTCAAGGATCGCCCCCTGGTTACGATGGAACAGTGGCAAAGGCAACGAAAACTCGAGAACGAAGGTATTGTCCCGCCCCTGCGTTGATCGGGTTCGGGTCCGCGACAGACCGAAGATCCCGTCCGACCCAATTCCAAACGCCGACTGACTGTTGGAGGGAAGGCCAACCGTTCGAAAGCCGAGTGCGATGGTAAGGTCCGGCGCTCGATTGGCCTCCTGCAACGCGACGGCGGCATCCCGTTGATCCATTTCGTCGGCCCAACGCGCAATATCGGGATTCGTTGATATCCAGCTTTCGAGGTCGTCCAGCGCAGGGATGGGCGTGACCTCGTCCAAGCGGCCCACGGCCCTGTCAAAATACGCTCGACTGGAGCCCCAGCTTGCGGCGAGCCCTGCGCGGGCCGCGTCCAGTAGGCGTCGCGCACGATCCCGCTCAATCCTGCTGGCGGCCAACTCGACCCCGGCCCTCGCCGACTCCAAAGGGGATACCTGGCCCGCCTCGACCCGCGCATCGATGGTCTCCGAAACCCGCGTTGTTAACGCGAAGGTTTCCTCCGTCAGGACGAGGCCCTCTTGAGCCATGAGTACGCGCACAAAGGCCTTCGCGACGTGACTCAAGACGCCCGCTCGGACTGCTTCGTAGTCCCACGCGGCCAATTGTTTGTCTCGTTCCGCGAAGCGTATTCGTTTCGAGCGTTTCCCCCCGAGTTCGATCAACTGCGATAGGGCAATCGTAAATTCCGATTCGCTAAACCCCGAATGCGCTCCGTTTTCAGTTTCGGCTTCGAATCTGAAGACCTCGTCGCTCCCGAACGCGGTGGTTCGGGACGTCGACTTTGGTCCGCGTCCCCAGCGAATCTCTTCTATCTCCAGGGAGAGATCGGGATTGGGTCGAAGCCGCGCTTGAATCGTGCGCGCCTCTGCGGCGCGAACGTCCCAGGAGTGGGCCGCAAGGTCTGGATGCCTCTCCAAGGCGAGCACGAGCGCTTGAGCCAGACTCAGAGCGCCGGTCTCCTCTGCTTCCTGTCCCCCTGCTGTTGGCGTAAACGAGACCAGGCCTACGATGACAAGTTGAAAAATTACAGGTATCGCGGACGCGCGAGATTTCGTATCCATCAAGATTTTCCTCCGCTGGCGCACTGCGTGAATTACACAGGTGGACGAGGCGTGACGAGACACACTTCGCCCGTTGGGCTATCGCGTGAGGAAGAACTAGATGAGCAACGAAACCGCGCGGAGGCAGGCAAGCGTTGTATGGCCGGCGCCAACGAACGGCGCTGGTAGAAAGGCGGGGTGAGGTCGTGTAGCGGCCTTGCAAAATGCGGAGGCGTGTGATTCTGACTCGGGGGCGCTGAGGTTTATTTTCGTGAGCTGAACGAATTGTACGGGCCTGTAAGCGGCCCCTATATTTAACGGGATATCGTTGCAGGGGCCACAATGGTCGACGCGGTGGTTGAGGGTGGGCGATGCGTTGTCTCGTGCGGCCTCGCTGGAGGCTTCACCCGCGTTTGAAGCGCAAACCCCGCCTACGGCCGCTTCGATTTCGACGTGGCCATCCATTCCTTGGCACAATACCGCAGCGCTGGAACCTCCGGCACCCGCAAAAACGAGGGTCAGCACGAGTAGGGGGGCTATTATCGCTCTTATGAGGCGCATCCTTAATACCAATCCTTTGACATAGTGTACAAGATCGGAATCCAGATCGACAAACCCCAATGGAGTCAACAAATTTGTTTCTTGTCATTGTGAGGTTGAACCCGGTGCGCGGGAAATTGGGATGCGGAATATTGACTGCTAAGGAACTCGTTCTCATGAGACCACCCTCACCTTGGTCCTCTCCCTGAGGGAGAGGAATTTGCGTCTACTCGACGGTAAGGAGATGTTGGGGAGAGATCGCGCCGGAAAGTGCGTTATCGCTTCTGATATACTCAATCTTGGCAGGAGCGGGTGGACGCGCGCCGTGAGAAATTTCCAAGAATTGGACAGGGTGGACATGGCACTGGGCGTAGTCATAGCTATTCGGATGCATCCAGGGATTTTGGGCTGGGTCGTGCGCTTACCCTCGGGCGGGCTGCTGGAGCCGCTCTCCGAACTGGACCTCAACGCATGAATTATCACGCCCGAATTCAACTAGCCGCTATAGCCTCTATGGCGTTTCATGTGGCTTTCGTTGTGGCCTTCGGTACGTTTCCGGGAAAGGCCGCGCTGGATGTGTTTCCCGACGACGATCCGTTCGTCATGAATCTTCAGACGCCGGAGGAACGCGCGACGAGGCGGCTCGTCGAGACCGGCGCTCCAACGGCGGAACCGCCCGTTGATACCGACTTGATCAGCGCTGAAAATACGCAAGCGCAGTCCCCTGAAGATGTCGCAGGCGATGCTTCGCAGGCGGGGCTTGAAGAAGAATCGGATTTCGACAGGCTCGCTAAGCTCCCGCCCGCCGAACCTGCCGAGAGCACGCCGCCGCCCCTCCCCGAGCCGGTCGAAGAACGACCGCTTACGCCAGAGTCGAGCGAAGCTCTCGCCTCGGAGCCGCAAACGGATCCCGCAGAGGAGATTCCGGCGGAATTACCTGCGAGCGACTCGATTCTGGTCGCCGAAGGGTCCGAGCCGGATCCTCAGGATGAGATCGAGGCTGTGGCGGAGAAAGAATCCGTCGAAGTGCCGCCTGAAGAAGAGCATGTCCCTGATCCAGAACCCCCTGTCGAAAAACTTCCTGAACGCTTCGACGTTGCCAAAGCGCCGCCTGTGCCGCCTTCCACTGAGGACTTCCCGCAGGAAAGCCAAAGCCGCAAGAGCAAGGGAGCTTCTGTTAAGGGCCCGTTGAGCTTTGCCGCTAACGAGCATGAACTGGCACAGTACATGGAGCACGTTCAGCATCAAGTCGAACTGGTGTGGCGAAGCGTTCTTCGGTTTCGCTATACGGGTACCCATCAGGCTTCGGCGGTTCTCGAATGTTCGATCAGCCCCTCTGGGCGTATAGCGTCGGTGAAGATCGCGGATCCCGGAGAGTCTCCCATATACGCCGCGTTGTGCAAAGAGGCCATCGAAAAGGCCGGTCCCTTTCGGCCGTTTCCCTTCGAGGTGCCCGAAATGTACCGATCCGAAAACCTTCAAGTGAGTTGGACTTTTACTTTCAAGTAACCGCCAAGCGTGCCATACATCGGGCGTGCTTACCCTCTTCAATATAAGGAGTCCCATGGAACAATCTATCGAGTTTCTTCGGCAGGGCGGATGGCCTATGATCCCGCTGGCCATCTGCTCGTTTGCCGCGCTCACCGTGATCATCGAGCGGGCCTTCGCGCTGCGGCAAAACAAAGTCATCCACCCCTCTGTAATCGAACTCGTCAACACCTATCGCGGCGAAGTGTCGGCCGGGCCCGGCGTCTACACCTGCCAACGCGCGCGGGGCGCCATGTCCCGTATCACGGAGGAAGTCATCAACGCGCGCGAAATGGACCGGGCGCATATCGTGGAGACGATGCAAGCCAGGGGGCGCCGCGAGGTAGGCCATCTCGAACGAGGGCTGACGCTCTTGGAAATCGTGGCCGGCATCAGCCCGCTCATCGGTCTCCTCGGAACCGTGTTGGGGATGGTCACGGTTTTCGACGCCATCACGGCGCAAGGTATCGGAAATCCTCAAGTGCTCTCCGACGGCATTAGCAAAGCGCTCGTCACCACGGTCGCGGGCCTGTGCATCGCCATCCCCGCGCTTGCCTTCCATAGTTATTTCAGCAAACGGGTCGAATCGCTGGCGGTGGAAATGCAGGACATCGCGACCGGTTTCGTCACCAAGGTCCAAATCCCGATAGCCTCGAAGCCGGTGGCGCACGAAACGATGCCCTTCGCCGAGCCCAAGGC
>JAPYPO010000192.1 GCA_029937645.1 Candidatus Hydrogenedentota bacterium | reverse complement strand
GGTCACACTAAATCGTGACCCGGACCCGGCGAAGGCTGACTTTAACACGGGCACCATCACCGTCACCTCAAGCGTCGGCACCGAGGTGATTACTGTCGCCGCCACACCGGATTATTTCACGGAAGCGTTTGAGGACGACTTTGACCTCGAGAACACCACGCTCATCTTCACAAAAAATACCGATTTCGGAGACGACCCCTCGCTAGACTTTTACGATGCCGCGATAGCGAAGGAGGTAACCAGCTTTGTTACCGCTCCTGCAGAAGGCGCCCACGCGATTGATTTCGAGTTTTTTGGCGACCCCGCCTTTGTGCCCATGCCGGATGCGACACTTGAGCTATACGGCTCAACCTATGACTCTTTCTATGTAGGCAGCGGCGGCTATGTCATGTTTGACAATGGAACCGAGGCGAAAGCCGCGGCGACACTCGAGCAGCACTTCGACGCGCCGCGCATTTCGGCGCTCGGGGCCAACCTCGATCCCGCGCAAGGCTTTGTTTCTCTCCTAAAGACTGACGACCGGATTGCCGTCACCTACGAAAATATGGTGGACGTGGACACGGGCGGCGTAAGCAACTTCCAGATCGAGTTGTTTTTTGACGGGGGCGTCCAGATCACCTACCTCGATATCGACGCTCTAGACTCGATTGCCGGGCTTTCCGCTGGCGATGGCCTGCCGTCGGATTTTGTGGAAACCGATTTGTCCGCGTTCAACACGGGCACGGTTCGCACCAATACGGATTCGCTTAAGACCGGTTTGTAGGGAGCGTTCGCCACAGCGTTGATTCGATTAACCGCGCGGCCGCCAGGGCATTGGACCCATGGCGGCCGCGTTTTTTATTTCACCACGAAAGACTACCCCTTTTGTCATCCTAAGCAAAGCGAAGGATGACGGCGTGGGCGGGGCTCCGTGTGACGGATACCGCATCGTTCCGTCGACCGTTATTCGGCTTGAAAATTCATATCAAGCCACCGCTGGAAGCGGGCTCGGGGCCCGCTTCCAGTTGGCGGTCTACCGTCGCTGAAGAGCCCGACGCCGGACGAAATATGCCCCACTGCCCAGCAGCAGGAGAGTCACGCAAAGCAGACCCCAGGTTTGGGCCGTGGGAACCGACGTAACCACCCGGAGAGTGGCCATATTGGAGGTGAACGGACCTCCATCATCCGTCACGACAACCCAGTAATCTCCCGAATCGGCTTCGAGAAGATCCGTCAAGTTCAGCGTGGAAAGGTCTGTCCCTACATTTTCAGCACCACTACCAATATCTCGCATCCACTGATACGATGGCGACACTGGCTCGCTTAACGCGACTTCAAAGATATGCGAACTGCCGATGAGCACCGTGGCGCCTCGCGGCTGAATCGAGAAAACCGGGGGCGTGCCTGGCGCGAAAGCGGCCACGGAAAGGGTGAGCCGATTGGCTCCGCCGGATTGCTGGTCTATAGTGTAACCAATTGTGGTGGCACCTGCAGGCGACACTTCGTACGTGCTCATGGTGAGGGTATTACTAAAGCCCTCTATACTTCCCTGGCGCGTCTGCACCGTGGGATTGTGGACCTGTACGGTAGTTCCGGTATCGTTACCGGACCCGCTGCCAATCACATCGACAGTCCAAGACCCATCGGTAAGGGTAGTGATGTTGGCATCTAATGCCAGCAGCCCGCCGTTATCATCGACGGCATTGGCCGCAGCTTCCGGGGGCCCCTGGGCCACGCCCTCAAGAGAAATCGCGCCTATCGTAGTAAAGGGTTCCACCGTCGGGTCACTGCCTGCAACAACCACGTCCCAGGCCCCGGCTCCGGGCAGGCCGGAATCGTCAAGCCAGAATAGAGCCCCCCAATGAATTGCCCCTAACGGTGCGCGCGCGTCGGCTCCGGGAATACGAATCATCTCGACGCCGCCATACGAAACCGTGATTTCCGAAGTGGGGAGGGTCGTGTCAAATTCACGACCGACGCCGACAACCAACATCCGCTCTACGCCACCACCAATCGTGTGTTCGAGTGTGTAACTTTCTCCTCCGAAGCTGGCATTGTCAAACACAATGGACCCAACGCCTCCGCCTTCTGCTTGTACCGTAATCGTTCCCTTCATGTTGTCAGTGATTTCGTGCGGGATGCAGTAATAAGGCTCGACCCCAACCTCAGTGAAGGTGTGCTCGAACTGACCGCTCGTCATCTCAGCCGGGCCTGTGTCAAAAAGGTCGCCCGAGTTCGCGTCTCCCCCACCGGTGCCGCTGGTCACCGTATGGCCCATGACCGTTCCAACCCAGTTCCACTGGACGGTGTCACCGACGTTGATGGTCACATTCGGAGGATCAAAAAAGTTATCGCCTACTTCGACGACAACCGTCGCGCCACCTCCACCTCCAGGCTGGTTCACGTCAGGGACTAAATCGCCAGAGATTTCAATTAGAGAGACTGTCATGGACGACCCAGGAACACTAACGCCGTCCGAATCAAAGAAGAATATCCGGGGACCCATAAAATCGACCGGCGGGACGAGAGTATTCGTGCCCAGGTCGAGAACAGCCTTTTCGGCATCGACGGCCGATGTCGTCATCGTCGTGCCCGAACGCTCGATCGTCAGCGTCACAGGGAATGTCACCGGCGACGCGATCGCTGGGGGGGTAATGGTCCACTCCAAGACCTTTTGCGTGCTGCCCACGATCAGATCTGCCCCGGCGTCATTGGCAACGTAAGCCCATTGACCAGTATCATTCTCAGCCATAGTCATCACGCCAAACATAACGGGGGTGACGTTGTAATCCGGAAGCGTGGCGCTTTCGATGACCATTGTGAATACGTAATCGCCCCTACCAAAAGAAACCTCCTCGCCCGCTTCGTCGGGAAAAATAACGTAGCTGACCCCCCCGTCAGCGCTGAAGCTGATGTTTGCGCCGTCGTAATTCACGACCATATTCCCAAGACCTGGAGGGTAGTCAGTGAGACGCGCATCGCCTGCTGTGTGCGATCCCACATACGTCGCGGTTCCCGCGAAGGCCGGAACCGCGGTCAGAATTCCCAGCGCCAAACAAAGGGCGCTGCCTCTACAGATTAGTGCTTTCATTTCTGAACACTCCCTTCCCATTCGTTGAAATAACTCCAAGAGTACGTACCCACTACAAAAAGTGAACCGCTACTTTGAAATACATCAAGAGATAAAAATGAGGTAGAGCTTTGGTGAAAAACACCTAGGAAATATAACCACTATAGCAAAGAAATTTATTCCATGGGGAGATAATCTAGAAGTTAAGTCAGGCTAACGGTTTAGCGTGTATTCAAAACGGCCCGCTTCCGCGCCATTACTCCGCGTGAACACCAGACGCAGGCGCATGGCGTTGATTCCGAGCGTTTTGAGGTTTGACGGGTCCATGACGATGGGCAGGGAAATGCCGGGCTCGACGGCGAAGGGCTCTTCGCGCACAATGCCGACGCCTCCGGAACTCCAGCAGCCGGGCGAACTGGGCAGGAAGCGAAAGGCCTCGCTGTCCCTTTCGACGATGTAGACCTCGATGCCGAAGGCCGCGCCGTTGTGGTCGTTCTTGGGGCCCTCGGGCCATGGCGTGTAGAAGAACGCGTACTTTGCGCCTTCGTTACGAAAGGTAATCTCGATGAACTCTCCATAGGGGCCTATCGGCTGGGCGTGGATTTCCACATTCGCGCTGCCCGGAAGAACCCCCAGGGCCGCCAGCCCCATTACGAAGATGGCCAGCGCCACCCCAACGGCGATGAGGGCGCCCGTCTTAGAGGACGGCTCCGTGGCCCCGCGCTGGGCTGCCGCGACCGAAGGGGCCGTGATGTACTTGTCGAGCGGGAGGTCTATGTATCCACCGAGATCCTTGGCGGATGTGGCGCCCACGTTTTGACCGGCGGCGGCAATCGCGTTGCGCAGCTCTGAAATCGCGCGGGTATAGTGGCGATTTTGCTCGTTCGCTTCGTGCCGATCCATCTCACCGTTCGCCACCGCATCGGTCAGTTCCACTTGCCGGTTTCGTGTGGCACGAAGCTCGTGCTCCAGGCTCGTGCGCGTGTGGGCTTCCGATTCCCGTGCTGCCTTGAGGTGATCTTCCGCCCGCTGAAGGTGGCCGGCGTAATACTCGATAACCGACTCGTAGCGGTCGCGATTGATGGTTCCCGCAGTCAGCGCGTTCTCGGAATCCGCCATGAGCCCGCGAACGTGTTCAAGAAACGAGAGCGCTAACCGGAAACGATATCGGGCGTCCGTGGTCTCCACGAGGCATCTCCACGTGCTTGGCGATCATGATAATAGGGCCCGCGCAGTCGGTCATGACACTTGGGCGGCGCGGGTCTCCGATTCCCGCGAATCGTTCGAGCCCCCGGCTCCGTGAGCTAGGGCCGCCTTCACGAACGCGCGAAAGACGGGCTGCGGCTCCAACGGGGTGCTCTTGAATTCTGGGTGAAACTGCGATGCGCAGAACCACGGATGGTCACGCAGCTCGATAATCTCGACCAGTTCATGCTCGCCCAGCATATGCGTCCCGCTGACGATAAGCCCCGCCTTTTCCTCCAGCGCTTCCCGGTACGCGTTGTTGAATTCATACCGGTGGCGATGCCGTTCATGGATGACCTCCGTGCCGTAGGCTTCGTGCGCCCGTGTGCCTGGTTTCAGGTCGCAGCGGTACTCGCCCAAGCGCATGGTTCCGCCCTTGTCTGTGACGCCGCGCTGCTCAGACAACAGCGAGATCACCGCGTCGGGCGTATCCGGGTCAATTTCGGTTGATCCCGCGTGCTCAAGTCCGAGCAGGTCGCGGGCCAATTCGATTACGGCGATTTGCATACCCAGGCAAATTCCCATGAACGGTTTCTTCGCCTTGCGGGCGTAGCGCACCGTCTTGATCTTGCCCTCGATTCCCCGTGTTCCAAAGCCAGGGCCGATCAAGATTCCATCGTAGGAGGACAGCACTTCGTCGGGAAGCGGGCCCTCTTCAAATTGTTCCGAATCGAACCAATCCACAATCACCTTGCAATTGTTCGCGATACCGGCATGTACGAAGGCCTCGTTGATGCTTTTGTACGCGTCTTCGTGGCCCGTGTATTTTCCCACAGCGGCGATGCGAACCTGCCCCTCAAGATTCTCCAACCGCGCAACGATGTCTTCCCAATACCCCAGGTTGCCGTGGGCCGCAGTGATCCCAAGGATATTGAGCACGGTCGCGTCTAAGTTTTGTTGCTTAAAATTCAACGGAATCGCGTAGAGTGGGGAGATGTCCTCCGCGCTAATGATTGCCTCCTTCGACACATCGCAAAACATGGCAACCTTGTCCCGCTCATCCGAACCCAGAATCTGCGGGCCCGTCCGAAGCACCAACACATTCGGTTGGATACCGATATCGCGCAAGGCGCGGACACTGTGCTGCGTGGGTTTGGTCTTCAGTTCGCCTGCCGCTTCAATATAGGGGACCCACGTCACATGAACGTAACAGCAATCGGCCGCGCCGATATCAAACTTAAATTGGCGGATCGCTTCCATGAAGGGAAGGCTCTCGATATCGCCGACGGTCCCGCCGATCTCGACGATCGCTACGTCGGCGTCGCTGTCGCTTCCGGTCGTCAGATTCCGAATGTACGACTTAATTTCGTCTGTAATGTGCGGAACCACTTGAACCGTCTTGCCGAGGTATTCGCCCCGCCGTTCCTTCTGGATGACGGAGTTGTAGATTCGGCCCGTGGTCACGTTGCTCTTCTGCGAGAGCTTCGCCCGCGTGAACCGCTGGTAGTGGCCCAGATCGAGATCGGTCTCGGCGCCGTCGTCCGTGACGAACACTTCGCCGTGTTCGTAGGGGTTCATCGTTCCGGGGTCTACATTGAGGTAGGGGTCCAGCTTCATCATGGCCACTTTGAGGCCTCGCGCCTCCAACAACAACCCGAGGCTGGCTGATAACACACCTTTACCCACAGAGGAAACGACCCCGCCGGTCACAAAAACATACTTCGGCATTAAACAGTTACCTTTTTCATGTTCGCCAATTCCCAATCCTTCGACCGGCCATCAGGCTTTGGTCAACTCCTGCTCCAAGATTTCACGTACGCGCTCCAAATCACCGGGCGTATCCACCCCGATCGACCGGTATTCCGTGTCTACGACGGCGATCCGATACCCATTCTCTAGAACCCGAAGTTGCTCCAGATTCTCCAGTTTTTCCAGTGGTGTTGCGCTCATCCGCGCGTACTCAAGCAGAAAGTCTTTCCGGTATACGTATAGACCAATATGCTGCCAGTGATCTTGCGTCGAAATACCGTGACTCTCCGCGTCACGAATGTGCGGAATCGAAGCGCGCGAAAAATAGAGCGCACGGCCTTTCGGATCGCATACGACTTTCACCACATTCGGATCGTTCAGATCGCGCGGGTCCGAAATCAGATGCCGCGCCGTCGCCATGGGCACGTCCGCGGAGTCGAGCAAGGGCTGAATCGTTGCGTCAATCGTCGCCGGATCGATCAAAGGTTCGTCCGCCTGCACGTTGACGATAATATCCGCATCGAGGGTTTCCGCCACCTCCGCAATGCGATCGGTTCCCGAGGCATGCTCGGCCCGGGTCATCGCAACCGCCGCACCATAGGACTGCGCGGCGTCACGCACGCGGTCATCGTCCGTGGCAATAATTGCCTCACTTACGAGGGATGCTTGGCAGGTCCGTTCGTACGTGTGAATAACGAGGGGCTTGCCTGCGAGGGGGGCCACAACCTTTCCGGGGAAACGCGTCGAAGCGTGTCTCGCCGGAATAATTGCTACAATTTTTGGGACCGTTCCCAAGGCCATGCCATCGCGTTCCCAGATACACTACGCCCGCGCCATTGTGCACAGAATAAATGTGCCCGAATAGAAGAGAAATGAAGAGGAGGGCGTTCCCGTTCCCCAACGGGATTGTACGGTAACACAAGCCATCGACATTGGTCAAACAGGCCTCGAAAAATAGACCCAGGCCCGTGCATATTGATGAACCAGCGGACAACACGCAATACATGACATTCTTATCAAAGGCGTATACACTGTGGCTTGCTTAACCCTTGTGCGATTTTGACGATTGGGGCACCTTCATGAAATTCGGGCTCGTTGCATTCGGAGGACACTAAAATGAAATTTCAATCTCCCTTTTACTGCGGCCGCGTGGCGATCCTCATCGCTGCCGTTTTCTCGTTCGCCAACGGAGTCGCCGCGACGGCTCAGGAAATGGCCACAGGCGCCGTCTACCACGACGCCAACGGCAACGGGCTCCGCGACGCGAATGAGAACGGCTTGGCCGGCGTCGGCGTTTCGAATGGTCGCGCACTTGTTCAGACGGACGGCGGTGGACGCTACTCGATTCCGGTAAGCGACGATGCGATTGTGTTTGTCGTCAAGCCGAGCGGTTGGCGCACCGCGCAGAACGAAAACGGTATCTCCCGTTTCTATTACATTCACAAGCCAATGGGCTCGCTGGACGAGGGCTTTCGTTTTGAAGGAGTCGAAGCGACTGGCCCGCTGCCAAGCTCGATTGACTTTCCGCTCTACCCCCAGGAGGAACCCGATACGTTTAAGCCCGGATTTCCCATTTGGAAGAGTCATCTTGAGATCCGCCGGCATCG
>JAPYPO010000191.1 GCA_029937645.1 Candidatus Hydrogenedentota bacterium | reverse complement strand
GTGCAGAATCTGCGGTGCCTGAGATCCCGATCCATCGTTCCAGAGTTTCTGCCAGGTGCTTAGGCTCGATTGGCTTAGAGAGATAATCATTCATTCCTGCCTTGATACAGGCTTCTTTGTCCGTCTGCAAAACACTTGCGGTCAGGGCGAGAATTGGGATTTTATGGTTCATGACTTTCGAGCCGGTGTCCCGGATTTTTGCGGTAGCCTCGAATCCATCCATTTCCGGCATGTGGACATCCATGAGCACGAGATCGTAGGGGGTGTTCTCGAGCGCGGCTACCGCCTCGGCCCCATTTGCCACCGCTTCAGCCCGATACCCCAGTTTTCCAAGGATGGCCAGAGCCACTTTCTGATTGGTGATATTGTCTTCCGCCACGAGGATGCGCGCTCTTGGCCGACGACGCTCAGCGACCGTATGGCGCGTGATTATAGGCTGGCTGCCGGGGCCGTGAGCATCGGAGTCCGCGAGCGCCAGCGTGATGCAATCGTAAAGTTGAGCTGGGCGGACGGGTTGCGAGAGGTATCCCGTGAACCCGGCCTCATGAAAACGCGCCGCATCCCCACGCTTGCCGTCGGCTCTGAGCGCAATCGCGATGGTATCCGCGAAGATTTTTTCGTTGGTGATAGGGCCTAGGAGTTCAGTATCAAAATTCGCGCCATCCAACCCCGTGGTAGGCATATCCACGATGAGGACGCGAATCGGGTCGCCTGCCGCCGCGCTACTTTTGAGCATGTTCAGCGCGGCAGGCGTGTCATCGGAAAATTCGCATCGGCATCCCCACGCGCCCAGAGTTTCCGCCATGATGCTCTGCGTGTCCGGTATAGTGCTTAGGGTGAGAACGCGTAGGCCGTCGAGCGCAGCGGGGTCGTTGAGTCCGGCATCGAAGACCGTCTTCGGAGATCCGATCCCCAACGTGAGTGTAAACCAGAAAGTGGAACCTTTTTCGTCTTGGCTGACTGCGCCGATGGCACCTCCCATCGCCTCCACCAACTGCTTTGAAATCGCGAGGCCCAGGCCCGTTCCACCATACTTGCGCGTGGTCGTGCCATCGACCTGCACGAAGGGATTGAACAGTCCATTCAATTTCTCGCTAGGAATACCGATGCCGGTATCCGTCACTTCAACCCGGAGCGCGACCTCTTCGGCGTTGGAGTCCTCCTGCGACACGGTAACCGTAACACCACCTTGGGAGGTGAACTTGATGGCATTTCCTGTCAGGTTAATGAGGATTTGGCGAAGGCGGCCCGGGTCGCCTTTCAACCGGGAGGGCACGGAGGCGCCGACATCGCACGCGAGGACGATTTCTTTCCGCTTCGCTTCGATAGCGAGCATTTCGATTGTTTCTTCCAACATCGTGCGCAAATCGAAATCCAGGATTTCCAGTTCGAGTTTTCCAGCTTCAATCTTGGAAAAGTCGAGAATGTCATTGATAAGGCCGAGAAGGGCATTGGCGCTCGTCCTGACTATTTGGGTATACTCGCGCTGTTCCTCGTTCAGTTCCGTATCGAGGAACAGCCCCGTCATGCCGATTACCCCGTTCATGGGGGTGCGAATCTCATGGCTCATGTTCGCCAGAAACTCGCTTTTCGCCGAACTCGCCGCCTCCGCTTGAATCGCCATCTCGTTGGCCCGCGCGGCGGCCATCTCCAGATCCTCGTTCATCACCGCGAGGGATTGTTGGCTCTGCTTGAGTTCGGTGTTGGTCAGTTCCAGATTACGCTGGTGCTCGCGCAGCCGCTCTTCAGACCTCTTGAAATCATCGGTTCGGGCGCTCAACCGCTCGTTGCTACTCTGCAATTCCGCCCGGCGCCCCGCTAATTCCTTCGTCTTCGCCTGGCTCTCGAGGAGCAGCGTATTCATCCGGGAGCGCGACTGGGCCGTACTAATCGCAACGGCGATGTCATTGGACACCATTTCCAGTAGCTGCATTGACTCTTGACTCAATTCCTGAAACGATCCCAGCTCGATGACGCCCTTCACGTCACGATCATCCAATACGGGAACGAGTACAATGAACGTGGGCCGCGCCGCGCCGAGCCCCGAACGCACCTCAAGGAACTCTTCGGGAGCATCGTTCACGACGATGATTTTCTTGTCGAGCGCAGCCTGCGCGACCAATCCTTCGCCAACCGCGCCTTCGTTCGAGAGATTCTCGCGCATCGCGCATCCATAGCTGCCCTGCAAATGGAAGGCACCATCGTCGGAAACGATATAGAAGCCTCCAATGCGAGCGTCCAGATAGCGGACTAAGAAACCGATGATGTTATCTCCCAGCACGGCCAGATTCTGCTCTCCCCGCATAGTGTCGACTAACTCAGCCCGCCCCGTCTTGAGCCAATCTTCGGTTTCGCCGTCGAGATGCGCCTGTCGGAGCGCCGTAGTCATGACCATGAAACCTGCCGCCAGGTCGCCGAATTCATCCGTCGATTCCACCTTGACTACCACGTCGAGGTCGCCGCCGGCAATGTCCTCGGCGCCCTTAGCCAGCAGGGAGAGAGGGTCGGCTATGGAGCGACCTATCTTTACCGCTACGGCGACGCCCATGCATAACGCCAATAGAAGAAGGGTGTAGGAGGCGATTCGGGTCGTGTTGGCCATGCCGGAGGCGCTGGTGTAGACCTGGGCAAGGTACGCCTCATCTGAACTGATGAGGGAGTCAAATTCCTCTCTGATCTCATCCATTAGGTTCTTGCCCGTGTCCAATTCAAGCAAGCGCGCCACATCTTTCAGGGTCTCGGGGTTCGCATTCATTTTTCTTCGAAAGGCGATTTCAGGTTCCGCTGCTTTTATGGCCCACGATTTGCTCAGTTGTTCAAGCCGATCGACTTTTTCGAATAATTCATCGTCACGCCCCCGTTGGGCAATGAGCGCTCGCAAACTGGACAATTTGCCCTCCATCGTCCCTACATCCGCCGAATCGTATTTTTTCAAGAAGTCCTCATCGCCGGTAATGAGGAAACCCCGCTGGCCATCTTCTCGGTCGGCCATGTGCTTTTCGATAACTGCGACGACAAACGCCCCTTCCCAATCGCTTTGGCTCGAGAAGGCAACCTCAAGTTCATGGCCCAGCGTCATGAAATCGTCCATCAGTTTCTTGCCCACGCCGCGCCCTACAATTTCCTGAAGTTGGTCGGCGTCAATGGTATTCGAGGCGACAACCTGGGCCATCGCAATCTCGGGCCCAGCCGCTTCTCGTTGCCAGCGATGGACGAGGCGTCCGATCCGCTCGAGCGTATCGGACTGGTCACGGCGAGTGTCGTCCTGAAAGGAGATATTGGCGTAGAATATTTTCTCTTTCGCCATGAGTAATTCAAATGATTCGCTGCCGCTGGTGTAGGGTTCCAGGTATGCCTCATTCAGCGTAATGCAATACCCCCGTTGGCCGGTTTCCATATCCACCGTCAGCTTGAAAAGTTGCCGCGCGTTCCCGATAGTTTGGGCGGTTTTATTAACAACAATGTCAAACTGGTTCTCTATAGCAGAAATGCCGATCAGCGAGGCTATCCCCAGGACTGCGGTCAGTAAGACCTGCCCCCCGAAGCCGAGATAGAGTTTAGTTTTCGTCTTCATAGAACACAGTTATCCCACGTGCCGGTCAACCGTCGTCCCCGAAATTGATATGGAGAAGGACTGGATACTCATCCACGATGTAGGGAACGGTGACGGGCGATGCTTTGAGAGCCTCCCAGTCTTCGGGGGAGAAGGGGAGGGATTCTGGCACGCCCAGATCGAATACCGGATCCTCGCCGGCGAAGGCCGTCAGCAGGTTTCCGCACAGGACGTTCAGCAGTTCCTTGAGTGCATCCGTGCCTTTGGCAATGGCATCGGGGTCGTCGGCCTCTTCGCCCAACATATTCGCTGCAAGTTCAGCGCACATTTCAGTGGGAACGGCAATCGACAATTTTCCAGAGAACTCGCCGCCGAATTTGAGGTGGGCGATCAGGCACTCGCTCGGTGCAGGCACGGCTTCGTCGCCCTCCTCGATTGCTTCGACGAACATGAACGCCATTTGCTCCACGATTTCGCCGAAGACTTCGCCTAGCGTATCAAGCCCGACTGTTTTCATTTGAAACCTCCGCCAAGTCGTCGACGACGCGCCGTATGGCCTCTGGTGTAAATGGTTTGCGAAGATAGCCCTGGACGCCCAGCGCTTGAAGCTCCGCGATGCGCGTGGCGCTGCCTTCGGTGGAGACCACTACGATGGGTACTGCGCGGAGGGCGTCGTCGGCCCGAATCCGCTCGATCATCTCGACGCCGCCCATCACGGGCATGTTGATGTCAGTGAATACGATATCAATAGGATTATTTTGGAGGGCTTCGATCCCCTCTTGGCCGTTTGCGGCCTGTTGGACATCGTCCGTTGGCACGCCCGCGATTCCGAGCGTTCTCTTTATCACCGCTCGTACCGTGCTTGAATCATCGACAATGAGAATGTTCATTCCAACCCCTTTTACCCGTGAGATGGCGAGGGCGCCATCGCCGCCCGCAGTTCGTCCAGCGTACAGATCATGTCGTACAACACCTTCTCCCGTTCGAGCGCCCGAAGTCTTCGCCTCGATCCGGCCCCAGGCGAAACGCGATAGCACAAGCCATCCATCTCACCCGCGCCTATACCGCTTTCCATACTTAGAATGTCCGCAATATGTACGAGATCCACCCCCAGCGGGTCGCCTTCGATTTCGTCGGGCCTATGGTGGAAGCGCACCGTCTCGACGATGTCGGCGGGCAGGCCCCACGATTCCAGCAATACAGCGCCCGCCTCGGCATGGTCGATGCCCAGAACCCTGCGTTCGGCCTCGTCGAAGGGGATTTCCTCCTCTTCCACGCATTCCGAAATCGATCGCGCATCAACCTCAACGAAGGTCCCAAGGACCACCTTGCCGATGTCATGCAGCAAGCCCGCCGTCGAGGCGTAACCTGGCGCCGGCACGTCGAGCGCCTTCGCGAGGTGACCCGTCCCCGCGGAAACGGAGAGGCTGTGCTCCCACAATTGTCCCGCGGCCAAATGGTACCCTTGAACGGGCCGCTGCGCATTCGGCGAAAATGCTATCGCCAATGCCAATTCGGCGACCTTGCTCATCCCCAGCCGGACGACCGCGTCGCGAATCGACGCAATGGATCCACGGCCACCGTAGTGGGCGGAATTGGCCAGTTTGAGCAGGTTGGCCGTCAACCCCGGATCGTGTTCAAGTATCGTGACGACCTCTTTGATATCGGCGTCGGGGTCATTGACCAGTTCGACCAGCTCCGAAGCGACGGCAGGTAGTTCGACGACCGATTCAATCTGATTGAGGATTTCGTCTCTACGAAGCATTGGGGGCGGCTCCGATCAGGCCGGACGTGGTGCCTTGTAGGGCCGGGCAGGATGTGTGTTTTTTCGTGGTTCCCATGAGCCACTCCTTTCCCTGCGACTTCAGCGTCGTCGTTCCAGAAGGCATATCCAACGTCATGGTTCGTGCGTTGGTGCCTCCCGTATCCTGGGCGGCGATCAGCACGCCATTCTTCCAGAGAATCTTACGAAGTGTGGCAAAGTTACGTTCGCCGATCTTAAAACTGCCCTGCACATCCAGCGGGGCCGCGCCTCCCGCGACGCAGGCTACCAAGTTTTCTTTCACAGCCCCGAGTTCGAGGAGCTTCTTTAACATGAAATAAACACCGGTATCGACGAACATGGCGGGTCGAGCCTCGGCCTTCACTTTGTCGAGTTTCGAAAGCGGCAGCATGCAGTGGATGAGGCCACCTATGTTGGCGGCAGGGTCGAACAGGGTCAGCCCGACGCACGAACCCAAGGAGTAGGTAACGAGCCTGTCCGCGGGGTTCTGCGTCACGATCATTTCGGATATACCAACTACCTGATGCACACGTTATCTCCCTGGTGATTGTTCGCAAGCGCGACCAAACCATTGATGTCGACGATAAGCCCAACATTCCCTTCGGGCATGATCGTGCCGCCTGCGATACCGGCGATGTCGGTGAGCGAATCGCCCAGCGACTTGATCACAATTTGCTGCTGTTCAAGCAGTTCGTCTACCACGAGTCCGACCTTACGGCCTGAATCCTCGACAATGACGACAATCGCTTCGCTGGCTTCGCTCGTCGCCGAGGTGATGCCGAAGAGTTGGCCGAGGTGGTGCACCGGGTACAGCATGTCTTTGTGCGAAAGCAACAGGCCGCTGTTGACGACCCGCGAAAGTTGTTCCGACTCCGGCCGTAACGAAAAAACGATGGAGAGGGTAGGGAGAATGAACCGTTCCGTGCCTACCCGAATCACCATACCGTCGATAATGGCCAAGGTGAGCGGAAGACGAATACTAAAGACACTGCCCTTACCCAGGGTGCTTTCGATTTCAATGCTGCCGCGCAACGACTCGATGTTTCGGCGGACCACATCCATGCCCACACCCCGTCCGGAGACATCGGTTACCTTTTCGGCGGTCGAGAAGCCGGGCTCAAAAATGAGCTTCCAAATCTCTGGGTCGGTCAGATTGTCGTCTGGGCTCACGAGGCCGCGCTCTATGCCCTTGGACAGAATTTTCTCTCGATTCAGGCCCCGGCCATCGTCTTCAATCTCGATAAAGATGCTTCCACCTCGGTGGAATGCACGCAATTCGACACGTCCCTCGGGCGGCTTGCCAGCCTTAATGCGCTCCTCACGACTCGGTTCAAGCCCATGGTCCACGGAGTTGCGCACCATGTGAACCAGCGGATCTCCGATTTGGTCGATGATCGACTTGTCCAGTTCGGTCTCTTCGCCGGACATGTGGAAGTCCACATCCTTGCCCGATTTCTTCGCCAAATCGCGCACCAGGCGCGCCATCTTCTGAAAGGTGGGGCGAACCGGCATCATCCGCAGCGACATGCCAATTTCCTGAAGTTCCCGCGTCACCTTATCGAGCTGCGCCATCTCCAAATTGCCGTTCGTGGAGGCGCCGTTGCCATTTTGAATGGACTGGCCTACGACCGATTTAGCAATGACCAGCTCGCCGACGACGTCGATCAGGTGGTTGAGGCGATCGGAATCGACCTTCACTGACTCGCGGATCTGTGTCGCCGCTCGGTCTTTGCCGGTCTTGGATTGGGTACGAAGCGCGTGAGCCACTTCCTTGGCCGAGGCGTCGCCCGAACGCACAAGGAGCTCTCCGACCTTGGGGGCCTGCGCCGGCACCCGCTGTTTCGTCAACGCCAGGTTAATTTGCTCCGTCGTGGCCGCTCCCGTCTCGACCAGAATCTGGCCCAGGGGTTTTGGATTGTTATCGAGCGCCTGGAGTGCGAGGGCTTCACTTAATTGAGCGCGCGAAATAACGGAATCCTGCACAAGGAGTTCGCCCACCTCCTCTTGGATTAAAGGCGCCGCTTGCTCGTCGACAGCGGCCTTGACGGCTGCCACAGAGGCCGCGCCCTGATCCACGAGGATCTCTCCCAGCGGTTTGTCCGTGTCCGCCTTGGGTTCAGAAACAGAGCCCTCCGCATCGTCGGGGCCGCTGGCCGCATTCACAATCCTTCGCAACAAATCAGGTAGCGTGGGATCCAGGGCCGTCGGCTCTCCAGAATCCAGGGACTCGCCGACGTTTTGGATGAGGACCTTCAGCCGATCGACCGAGTCAAAGGTAACGTCCATCGCGGTATTTGAT
>JAPYPO010000777.1 GCA_029937645.1 Candidatus Hydrogenedentota bacterium | reverse complement strand
AGCGAAGCGAAGCAATCTCTTTTGGCAGGCGAACTCGTGTTAGCATCGGCAAAGGAGTAGGCGCTCATCAGATGAGTCGCAGGTTTGTATTTCGCATCATCATTGTGGCAGCTCCACTGCTGGCCATCGCGGGGGTAGTATTGCCACTGCTGATAGCGAAATGGCAGATCGATGGCCTCCGCCGTCTCACGGTGACGCCTACGCTGGAATCTGAGCCCGACAATAGAGCATCGTATTATCTCGCGTCCGCGGCTGCGGTCATTGCCCCACCACCTGCGCTGAGGGCAGCAGCAAACGGCCTGGCGAAAAATGCTTTCGATTGGGCTTCGGTCAGAACCGTCGTCCAGGGCTTTTTGCAACAGAATCAATCGGCTCTTGATCTCATGAAATCAACGCAAGAGATGCCGAACTGCAGAATGCCTCTTTTGTATGCGGTCGAGGGTGACTATCCGTTTAGGACCGCCGACAAACTTGAGGCAGTTGGGGACCTGTTGTTCTGGTCTACTCTCCAGCACCTGCATGAAGGCGAATACCGGGCGGCATGTGAGGCCGCCCTCGTGAATCTACGACTCGGCAGGGACACCGCGCTAGCCGGGTCCGCCGATCAATCGGGAACGGGCCTGGGCATCTATTCGAGGGCAACTCGTTCGCTTGGGTTAGCTCTCACGCAGTACGCTTTGGATCCCGAATCATTGAGTCTACTTCAAGAAGACCTGCCCACATGCGAGTTTCCGGAGGGCTTCAACAGGGAAACTCTGATTAGTAACAATGAAGATTGGCACGGGATATTACACTATGACCGTTCGTCGGGCGTCCCTCGCTTAATTCGCGCTCTACACTTGGAAGACCATCTGCATGTCTCGATACGTAACTTTTTTCGCGTAGCAGTATTCGCCGGGCCCTGGGTTGGATTTTCACATCCTCCGGTTGGGGAGGATTTGCCGAATCCACTCATCGAACCGGGTTGGGACGTTCTTCTTCCCGTTAATGGATTGTCTTCTGGATTATCGGTGCTGAGAATCGGCGTGGCCGCTGTGCAGTATGTGTATGATAATCGCGTCCTGCCGACATCGTTGAAGGACCTTGTTCCGGATTACCTGGCTCAGCTTCCAGAGAACCAGACGGGAACGGAATTCCTGTGTATTGCAAAAGAGAATCGGCTGGAGATCGTGTCAACTGGACTTACCCATGGTGTCTTGAAGCGCACGCTTACTTTTACCCTGGAAATGCTGACAGGGGGTACTCGAGAAGACATGGATGTCAGCGCGGATGCCGAAGTAGAATGACAGCCAAACGGCTCATGCGTCACCAAGCCGCAAGCTAATCAGCGCATGCAGCGGGTGTTGCCGCTGACGCGCAGGACGTTGAAGAGATTGCCACGCCGCTTCCTGCGGTCGCTCCTCCTAGGAAACTCTCGTGATCTTATGGCTGCTTTTCAGTCAAGTGTAAAAATGTGGGACCGCCGAGGGCGGCGGTCCCACATTCAGGTGCTTTCATTTAATCCGAGATTACCCATATGGACCCGTCGGCGACCGGAGCCAATGAGATTGA
>JAPYPO010000190.1 GCA_029937645.1 Candidatus Hydrogenedentota bacterium | reverse complement strand
ACCCAAGGATTTTTTCGACATTGCAACGTAGCTATAAAAAGTTAAAATGCTCTAGAGTAGGCGGATTCCATTCGCGGGCGACGGGTACGATTGCCTGCCCGTGGGATTGCACTCGGGAGGGCGAGATCTGATTCAGCAATCATTCGACTCGCCAAGAAAGGGGAGGGCGGGCATCCTGCCCGAATCCTGCAAGAACAATAGACTTACAACTAACGGTCAGCAAGGGTCAAACGGCGGGTAAAAGTTGTCAAACACCGGACAACTACTTGGGATGCGATCTGGGGCTGATGTCGCAGAGCGGACAGGCACCGGACAAATAAAGTCAAACGCCGGACGGAATCTAGCCCTAAAATGGCCCCAAAAATATCCCGAGCGTTTTCTTCCTGTTTCTAAGCTGACTTTCTTGGCAGAACTTCAAGAAGTTGTCCAAGTTTGGGGAAATCCGGCACTAACGAAATGGCCAAGCCGAGTCGTTCTCAATCACGATCACGTCGGTCGAAACATAGTCGATGCCATTCGGTGCGTAGGGGAGATTCGTGCTTGCGAAGGAACTATGTGGGACATTGGACACGCTGCCGTCCAGCCAGAGACCCATGGATCGGTGGGAGTGGTTTTTCAGGCGGCCACCCTCGAGGCCAATGTCCCACATGATAGGGACTCGTGGTGCGGTGATTCTATCGGGGGGGACCCTAATTGGGGCGGAGGTGTAAGCGCCGAAATAATCGTAGCTGGTGCGTATCGTAAAGTCGCCATCGGCAGCCCTGACAATTTGAGATCCTAAATCTCCGCGCGTACGATTAAAATTCCGAGTGTCCGTAGTCGGATCGGAGGGACACACAAAATTCCTGAGGTCAAGCCCGGATTCGGGGAAAAAACTCAAGAGACAATCCGCGTTGTTGTTCCCACCGCTCCACGGATACGCCCCGTTATTTTCGTCGGCATAGATTCGCAAGGCGAGCCCAATCATGTGGAGATTCACCAGACACGATGAGCGTCGTGCCGCCTCGCGCGCGCGCGCCAGCGCCGGCAATAAAATGGCCGCCAAGATTCCAATAATGGCGATGACAATTAAGAGTTCCATCAGAGTAAAACCGGACGAATGGCGTTTCATACTGTTGATTCTCCCCGTGGGCGCGGGTCAGACTCTTGTCGCCACTCGACGATGGACCAGCGTTCGCTCGCTGCGGTTATGCGAACCTCCAGGTTGACCTGATAGAGCGGCATGGCAATCCCTCCATAGAGCGCCACGGCGTAAATCCTGTAGCCCTCTCCATCGGGATCGACCGTAACCGAGAACGAACCATTGCCGAGCGGCGTGTTCGATTCACCCCTGTAGGCCTCGTCGAGTAGCAAAGCGGCCATCGCTTTGTGGACGCCCCCTTCGGCGATGGCCGTCGTCAACACCGAGCGCTTCAGATCCCCGTTGACGTCGGCGGCGCGATGGACACAGGCGAGGAAGGTCGTGGATAAGGCGGTCATAGCCGCTACGTAGCCCAGCACAATTAACAAAGCCATGCCTTCATTGGATTCGCGCTGCCTGTTGAAACGCCGTCGCGTCATGCCCCGCCCTCCACGACTCGGAACGTCGCCAAGTACTCAGAGACCGCCGGGACGGACTTGGCCCCCGCTTCGGTGCTTATAACGAGGGTGACGCCATTGGGATCCTCAACGGGAGTAGTCCGAAACGTTAAAATGGAGTCAGCTACCCGTCCACTCTTGCTTCTCAATACCTCCCACTCCCCCTCTTTGCGCACCCAGACGACATGTAACCATGCGTCTTCAGCACAGTGCAAGACGGTACGCGTCCTAGCATCGTGGCTCTTCAAGATAACCGTCGACGCGTCAGCGCGAAGCTTCTGGAACGTATTCACAATTCCGCTCGCCGATCGCACCGCATCGACAAACATGTCGCGCAGTTCGGCTTCCGCGTGGATGTGGTCAGCAACCCGCACCCCCTGGCGATTGAGGAGATTGCCCATATTGAACAGGCTTATGGAGATATTCAAGATAACAACGAGGCCAACTCCATACGCAATGGTTTCGATAAGCGTAAAGCCGCCTTCACTGGAACGTCTGCGGCTTCTCACGGGTTGGCTCCTGATCGATCGACATAGGTGGAAATGGAGGTTTCCGACGGGTACCCACGACGGCCGATCCATTCGACGCGAAGCGTAATTTCAACGAGGTCACCGAGGTACTCGTCCACGTCGCGATAGGCGACCGTTGCCTTCGCCCGATGCAGCCGTCTTAGCCCAGGCGTATCCATGGCAAAGGGTCTAGACTGCTGGGCCGTCACTTGTGCATAGGACTGAGAGCGGAGATGTTCCAGTTCGTTTTGAAGTGCCTGCAGCGCCATCGCGTGCTCCTGGCTATACTTCAAATAATTCACCCCGTGATAGTAGACCTGAATGGTCCCGAAGCCTGACACCGTCAAGACGGCGAGCGAGGTGAGTAGCTCAACGAGGACAAATCCCGAGGCGCTCTTTCGGCGCATGGTCATGTTCGTCATGCTGGTCATGCTTGATACTCCTCCACGAGAATGGCTCCCTTAAGCTCCTCCAGCGTGGTTCTTCCCTGCCCGACGAGGTGAACGCCCTCAGGCAACAATGTGTGGGTGCACAAACGCCCCGCCGTTTTTTGAAGCGCTCGAAGGCTATCGCGGCGCATAATCTGATCGGCCAGTTCGTCGTTCATCGTCAGCCACTCGCCGATGGCCGTGCGCCCTTGAAGGCCGATGCCATTGCACTCGGGGCATCCATTTCCCCGCTGATACGCCACCGGTGATTGTTCGACGCCGAATTCATCACGTAAGCTCTTATCGGGCACATAGGAAGCAATGCATTGCGGGCAGTTGAGTCGAAGCAGACGTTGAGCCAACACCGCGCTCACCGCCGAAGCGACCAAGAACGGTTCGATACCCATATCCAAAAGTCTGCAAAATACCCCCGCGGAAGTGCCGCTGTGGATCGTGCTGAGAACAAGATGCCCCGTCAAGCCAGCCTGAATAGCCGTGCGTGCCGTGCTGGGATCACGGACCTCTCCGACCATGATAACTTCCGGGTCTTGACGCAAGATCCCCTTTAACGCGGCGTCGTAGTCAAAACCCTTCGCCGGCTGAATCTGAGCTTGAGTAACGCCGTCCAACGAATACTCAACCGGATCCTCGACCGTCACAACGTGCCGAGCCCTTCCAGCGCGGCCCACGATGGCCCGGAGAATGGCGTAAATGGTGGTCGTCTTTCCGGAGGAACTGGGGCCGGTCAACAGGAGCGCGCCCTGGTTTCGGCGGGTCCATTCCATGACACCCTCGGTAATTCCCTCACTAAATCCGAGTTCGGCCAAGTCGGGAAACTGGGCGTCGGAATTAAGAATGCGAATCAGCGCGTTCTCGCCGTGAACCGTCGGGAAGGTGGAGACCCGAAGAGAGCGGCCAAGCGTACGGGGGCCCGCCTCGATACGGCCATCCTGCGGGAGATCGCGTTGATACACGACATTACGGGCAAGAACCTTAATCCTCGAAACGAGATGCTCCTGGTTCTCCTTCGGCAGTACACCCACATCATGCAACACGCCGTCCAAGCGGAATCGCACATGGAGGCCATCGCGCCAAGGCTCGAAATAAATATCGCTCGCGCCATGCAGCACGCCCTGCGCGATAGCCATATCGACCGCATCGACAATTCCCGATTCGCCGCGCGCAACGGCAGCCCGGAGCGCCGCCTCAATCTCAGCGAGCGGAATGAACTCAGAAGACGAGCCCGTTTGTTGTTCGCTCTTTTGGCTTAGCATGGTATTGAAATCCACTTCCGTATTCGCACCAAGGACCGCACCCGGTTGTCATAATCCAAAATGATCAATTACATGCTCCCCAAAATATAATCGCCGATCGAAATCGTGATTGTGAAGACATACAGGGTGAACGCCATCGTAACTATTCCAAAAAAACCCACATAGATCGGAAGCAGCGCCGACACTAGAAATTTGTGCATCACCTCCACCTCACGCGCATACAAATTGCTAAGCCGTTTACACGCCCCGCTGAGTTCACCCGAATACTCACCAAACCGGAGAAACGTTCGGAACGCAGGGCGAAACAGGCGTCGTTCCCGCGAAAAAGCTTCTGTCATAGAAACGCCGCTTTCCGTACAATCTGCCATGCGTACCATCGCCTTGCGGTAGGAGCGCGGAAAGTCGAACGTGGCCATATGATCCAGCGCTTCATGCGGTTGATATCCGCCCGCGAAAAGTTTCTCAAGAACAGACGCGATTCGCTGGGATTGTATTTTCTGACCCATGGCGTGCAGATACGGCAATTGCATGAGAAGCGCTAAAACGAAAGCTCGAAGCGGCGCGATAAAACGAAGGGCCACCATAAACACACATGCGAACCCAAGAAAAGAGACAACCGCGTCGCCACGAGTTTGGGCGAAGGCAAGAATATCGCCAACGAGAGGCAGTCCATACGACGGCGCAATGTCCGCCCCAAGATCCGCCCGCATATCCTCGAATACAGGAATGATTCTCGTAGTGATAAGGGAAATTATACTGAGCTGCACGAGACCGAGAAGCGCCATGTAATAAAACACGGGGCAATAGTCTGCACCTCGCCGCTGCGCCCGGTGCGCATCATCGATGAGATCCTCAAGCCCGCGCTCCAGTTGACCCGATTTATCACTCGCTTCGATCATGGCGATCTGATAGGGCGCATTCAGCAGCCGTGTTCGCTCAAACGCTTCGGACAACGGAAGGCCGGCTTTAAGACGCTCAGCCAAGTCAAGCAGACACACGCGCACCTCGCCCGCTGGCGCATCGCGGGAAGCCACCACGATGCCGTCCGCTAAGGGAGCATTGGCCCGGACAAGGGTCAGCAACTGATTTAGCACTGTGGATTGGTCCGAGTATCGCCTGACGAAGCGATGCCGAACCCACCCGAGCGTCCCACGATAAAAAGAACGGGGTAAGCGCAGCAGTCCGAACGAGCGAACGCGTTCACCAATTCCGAGCGACGAAAGCTTCATGCCGAAGCCTGGAAATAACTCCGTATTCAAAATGTCGGATAGGCGTCCCACTGCGTTCCTTTCTTATCGAGTGATTGCGTCGCCCAAGCTAAAAATGGGGAGGTAGAGGGATAAAACAATGAACCCAATACCGAAGCCCAGCGTCACCACAACAATGGGTGCCAAGAGAGCCAGAAATTCGCGGTCCTGTTCGGACACTTCGCGGTTATACGACTCCCCCAGTTCGATCAAGGTAGTGGGGAGGTCGCCCCGATCCTCGGCGTTGGCGATCAACCAACAGAACCCTTGGGGGAAGTAGGTTGTCGCTTTGAGCGCTTCCGCCACCCGGCTTCCCGAGAGGATGCTGGGCAATGCCGAGCGGACCCGTTGGCGAAGCGTAACGTTCCCCGAAGCGGCAGCCGCCAAATCAAGACTTTCTTGCACCGGAACATCGCTCGAAAGAAGAAGCCCCAGCGAGCTCGAAAATCGGGAAAGGCTCGTCAGCCGAAGCACTCGCCCCACGTAAGGCACAAACAGGAACCCCCGGTAGATTAGAGCCCGCCCGCGAGGCGACCGATTGAAGGCAAACGCAAGCCCAATAAGGATAAGAACTCCCACGGGCACTGCAAATATCAACCATGAGCCCAACAGGGCCGTAAGCGTGTCGCTTACATTAACGAGGAGCTGAGTCGATGCAGGTAAGCCTGAGCCGAAGCCCTGGTATATCTCCTTAAATATGGGCACGACTCTAACCAACAAAAAACTGACGACGAAAGCAGCCGTGATCATCACCATCATTGGGTAAGCGGATTGCGCGATTAGATGGCTGCGGAGATCCAGAATCCGAGTCGTATGGCGATTCAACAATTCCAAAACGCCCTGCAGATTACCCGTGCGCTCCCCCGCTCGGACCATGCTGAGGTATATAGATGGGAATGTATTGGGCTGACTATCAATCGCCTCACCGAGCGATTTGCCATTCGAAAGCGAAGCTTCGATATCCGTCAACGCCTGGCGAACCCTCCGGCTGTGCATGTCCTGGGCCAACGCGCCGATAGCAGGCTCAAGAGGCGCGCCGCTTCGCGTGATCGCGAGAAGCTGATCGTTTACCAAAGCCACATCCGACCAGGAGAGCGCCCGGTCGGTCTTGAAAATCGACGGCTTGTTGGTGAGGCGCTCCACGCTGTTAACCTGTGCGCCCTGCTCTTGGAGGGTGGCCGTTACGCGGGCCGCGGTCGATTCATCCATGGTCCCCTCAAGCGGCTCGCCATACTGATCAACCGCCCGATACCTGAACAATGCCATGGAAAATCCCTCGTAATCTTCTGGATCTGCGTTCCGTCTAATCCCATTTCGCCCGTACGAAACCTAGAGGTTTGTTGCGCTCATTAAGCGCCAACGAAGGGCGCGCCGATTCGACGCAAAGAAAATTCCCAGCTAGAAATCACCATCCACAACACTGGGATCAACATTTCTATAATGCCAACGCGGCTCGGCTCCATCGGTTGTCCTATACACCGCCGGGTCAGGAATTTTCTCGAAGGCCTGAACCACCGCCGAACTCGCAATTAAAAGAATGGGAAGCACAACGCCCAAAACCGCAAACGCGCCCACCAGTTCGCGAAACGTGATCCGTTGCGGAATCTCTCGCGTGAACACCGCAGGTTCGGATTCCCGTACGCGCGATAGAATGCACTCGATACTATCGGCATCATCCCCGGAATCCATTGCCGACCGCGACATGTGAACGATATCCACGAGTTCGTGGTAAGCCGCCCAGCATTCGGGACATCGGGACAGGTGATCGTCCACCGCGCGTTCCGCTGGACGCGGCAGTGCTCCCGCATACCGCTCAACCAAGCTATCATTTACCCGGCGGCAATTCATCGCTCGACCTCCTTGCGACCGTATTGAGGGCTAAGCGTCGCCCGTAACTTCTTCAGGGCGAGCAGATAGCGTGACCGAACCGTATTGACCGGGCATTGCAACGCAACCGCAATATCCTTCGTGCTCAAGCCCCGCTGGTGCCGAAGCATAAATACCATGCGCTGCTCATCCGGCAACCGATCCAACGCCCCGAGAAGATGCTCCTCCATCTCCGAGCGGCCCGCTACATGATCCGGCGCATAGGCCCCGGAGCTGAGAAGGCGCTCCAAGTCCCGCGCCCCCGTAGCGCTCAGTTCGACCTGAAACTGTTTCCGGCGGCGTCGGCACTGCTCCAACCACACATTACGCGCGAAGCCGAATAGATAGGATTTGAACGCGCCGGTAGCCGCGTAGCGTTCGCGAAACTTCCAGATACGCAAGAATGTTTCCTGCGTTAAGTCATTTGATATGGAATGGTTACGACAAAGACCATGGAAAAAATTGAGCACGTGGACACGATGAGCCTCGTACAGCGTTCTAAATGCCGACTCATCTCCATCATGCACTCGCCGCATGAGCACCAGATCGTGCGCTGGGTCGTCTTTATCGCGCTGGATTGAGGGTTTGTCAGCCATTTCGAATCCTTAATTACACTGTAATGACATATTCCCTCTCAATTGATCAACCGAATTCCTTATGCACGCAATCGGTCAACTGATTGTCGCCCAATTCGCGGCCCCCGAACTCCCTCACAGCAAGTTGATCCTCATTCCGCAGATATTGACTTGGCTCTC
>JAPYPO010000776.1 GCA_029937645.1 Candidatus Hydrogenedentota bacterium | reverse complement strand
AAGGGGCTACGCTTGAGAAACCATCGCAGCAGCAAACATATTAGCACCAGCCCAGCGGTCATATAGAGCTGCGTCGGATGTACGGGCAGGGGAAATTCCGCGCTACGATTAATGAGGCCGGCGTCCAACTGGTCCTTGTAGGCGCCGGAGAATGTGTTTCTCGGAAATACCACGCCCCAAGGCAAATCCGCGTCACATTCCTTTCCCCAGCAGCACCCGTTAGAAAAGCAACCGAGCCGCGTGATCGCTTCGCCTAGCGCAAGGTACGGCGCGACACAATCCGCAATCCGCATATCAAATGTCTTCGTGAAGTAGAGATAGATGCTCGTCGCGACGACACCGCCAATGAGCCCGCCATAAAATACGAAGCCGCCGTTCCACAGGATAACGGACTTCCAAAGGTCGGCGGGCGATAAGTATTGCAGCGTGTGAAAGATGCGCGCACCGAGCAGGGCGCCGAAGAGCGTGAAGATGGCTCCCTGGGGCGGCACGAACACCGGTTTCTTGAGCAACGCGCCATCGCGCGAAGCGAGCAGCGTGCAGGTGAGGAAGGCCAGCGACAAGAAGCTCGCGTAGGCGTGGAATTCGAGACTGCCAAAGGATAGCAATGTTGGCCGCATAGTCGGAGTAAAACCTTTTTGGGTCGGTGGGGTGGTCCCGCAGAAAAACCGCGCGTAGCCCTAAGAATAGCGCATCGCCGAAGCGGATCCACAATCGAGAGAGGATAGTAAAGGCCACACCCAAGATCGCGCGGGTCCAGTCCTTCGAGTATGGGCCGGTTTTCTTGCCTCGTCGGCATGTGGTACCGTTCGTAGATTCCGAATGCGTCCCGCAACCGCCGCCTCGAGATCCATCGCTTATGACAGCCTCAACGTACCGCACCGCACCGGTCGATACCACCGGCATGCCCAAGGGCATCCCCTACATTATCGCCAACGAGGCGGCCGAACGGTTCAGCTTTTATGGGATGAAGGGGATCCTCGTAGTCTTTATGACGCAGTACCTGCTGGGTTCGGATGGCGAACTCTCGGTAATGACTGAGCCCCAGTCACTCGTTGTATTTCACTTCTTCGTGGCATCGGCGTACTTTCTTTCAGTGTTGGGAGCCCTCCTCGCCGACGCCCTCATTGGAAAATACCGGACGATCTTGATTTTGTCCGTCGTCTACGTCATGGGCCATGCGGCGCTCGCGGTGGACGAAACGCGCCTGGGCCTGTACACCGGCCTAACCCTCATCGCACTGGGTTCGGGCGGCATCAAGCCGTGCGTCTCGGCGCACGTGGGCGATCAATTCGGGAAAGCCAACCAGAACCTCATCTCCACAGCGTTTCACTGGTTCTATTTCTCCATCAACTTAGGCGCCCTCATTTCCATCATGCTCATACCCGAATTGTTGGACCGGTTCGGGCCGGGGGTCGCATTTGGCGTTCCCGGAATACTCATGTTTCTCGCCACGGTCTTCTTCTGGATGGGACGCAACACCTTCGCTCACATCCCACCGGGCGGAATGAAGTTCATCCGGGAATCCTTTGGCCCCGAAGGGCGCGCCGTTCTATT
>JAPYPO010000775.1 GCA_029937645.1 Candidatus Hydrogenedentota bacterium | reverse complement strand
GATTGAGAGGATCGCGCCCGGCGACGCGTTGGTCGATGGCGAAGCGGCTCAACGGAATCTCGTAGGGATTCATCCCGGAGAGGCGCGACGTAAAGTCACGGCTGAAGAGTTTGCTGGTCGCCTGGCCCATCGTCGAAAAGGCCTGAATCCAGGAAGGAACCCAGCCAAGTCGTCGCTGGACGCAATCCAGCTCGGGGATCGGCGCGTCCTCCGTTGCCACGAGGGTGGGGACGGCTTCGTTGGATGCACGCAGTTCGGCAAGCAGGCGGTTGACGGTGGCGGGATCTTGTGTCGCGCTGTTGTAGAGGAGAACATCGCGGCGGAACGGCGCATATCCGCCCAGCATCTCGTCGGCGCCTTCCCCAGTAAAGACCACCTTGATACCGGCATCGCGCACGGCCCGGCTCAGGATGAACTTGGCGACTCCATGCGCGTTTATAAAGGGAGTTTCTGCATGCCAAACAGCGTCGCTGTAGGCATCCGCGAGCGCGCGTGCGGTCACGGGAATCGGATGAAAGCGCGCCCCGGAACGTTCGGCCTGCTCGCGGGCGAGCGCGGATTCATCGTAGAGCGCGTCATCGAAGGCGAGGGTGAAGGCCCGAATCGGCCGATCCATGTGGCGCTGCGCGAGGCCGAGGACCGCGCACGAATCGATCCCGCCGCTGAGGTAGGAGGCTACTTCGACATCGGCGACCAGCCGCTCGCGAACGGCGTCGTCGAGCACGGCGCGAAAACCAGCGACCACCTCGTCGTCGGAACGATCATCGGCGGCCAGCTCGTCTGCCGATGGATACTCCATGTCCCAGTAGGGGTAGGTGTTTACTTCTCCACGCTGGGCGATTGCGTAATGTCCGGCAGGAACGCTGTAGATCCCGGCGAACAAGGAGTGGGCGTGGGGGCGGAAGTGAAAGGACTCCTGGAATACCGCGTCGTGATTCCAACGAGCCGGCACGCCGAGCGCGAGAAGAGCCTTCACCTCAGACGCAAAAAAAACGTTGCCTTCGTGTACGGCGTAGAAGAGCGGCTTAATGCCGAAGCGGTCTCGAATTGCCAGCATCGCGCCATTGCGCCGGTCCGCTATCACGGCTGCAAACTCTCCACGCAAGTAGCGCCCGAGGTTCATCCCCTCGCGAAGGTAGAGGTGCAGTGCGATTTCGCTGTCCGAGCCGGTCTTGAAAACACAGCCCTCGGCGCGCAACTGTTCGCGGATCACTTTGTAGCCGTAAAACTCACCGTTGACGACCAGTTGGACATCGCCGCTCGGGTCCGAAATCGGTTGATCCCCGTTGTCGAGCCCGATGATCGAGAGCCGGGTATGCCCGAGGAAGCACCGCCCGTCTGAGGCGATCCACTTGCCCACGCTATCGGGGCCCCGGTGATGTAGCGTCTCAAGCGCTCGGTCAAGTTGCTCCGGCGCGAAGGGGCTCTGGACGAGCCCACCTACGAATCCACACATAGATTGAAATGTCTCCCGTTCCGCTTTCAAAAATACTCGCGAAAGCGATTTCCACTCACAGCAGCCGTGAGGAGGCTATGGTCTATTTATTCAGGCTAACCT
>JAPYPO010000189.1 GCA_029937645.1 Candidatus Hydrogenedentota bacterium | reverse complement strand
TAATCGATGCCGGCGGATCTCAAGATGACTCTTCCAAATGGGAAATCCGGGCTAACAAGAAAAAATCTAAAACCAGCAACCCTATTCGGACGGCATCCTCCACCGCATACACGCAACAATCTCACTACGATCTTAGTAGCTGTCCTCACTGAGTAAATCAGAAACCGAGTGGCGATTCAAGCGGAACGGCTAGATGTTGGCGTAAAGATTCATCCGAGGAGGGGGAACCCTTCTCAGGATTCCAGGACTTCAAGGAACTTTTGCTCAATTAGAGGGGTTGAAGTTTACCGTAACTTCATCTCGAAACTAACGGCCTTTTCAACGGGGGAGGCGAAATTCAGTTCACTGATCGAGAATTTTTGTCTCAAACCATCAGCAGAACCCGAACAAACGGCTATCCCAATACGCTCATTCGCCAAATCGTGCTGAACAACCTGATTCGGAACAAATAGTTATGTTTCATTCCCCGGATAGGCACCCTTATCTGAAGGTCTCTAGGTACTGAAGTCTACTTCTTCTCCGCGGAACGTGTTATTATTGATTTAGAAAGGATCCTTACCATTATGATAAGAACACTCTCGGTAATTATCGCATCGGTTTGCTTCGTTTCCAGCGCCACGATTGCACAAACGTTTGAGGACAATCTAAAATCCTTGATCGACGCATCCTGTATTCGCTGCCACGATGCCGAGACAAAGACGCCCCTCAACATGGAAGAGCTTGATTACGATCTAGCCAATCTCGATTCCTTTCGGCAATTGGTGAGAATCTATGATCGCGTCCGTGACCGCGAAATGCCCCCACGCTCCGAGCCGCGCCCCAAACGGGCCCTACTGAATCCCGCCCTCGGTTCCCTGAAGAGCGCCCTGCTCGAGGCCAACCTTACCGCCCGGCAAAACCAACGCGTTACCATGCGCCGCCTCACTCGTCTTGAATACGAATACACCCTCAAAGATATGCTGGGCATTCACGACAACTTGGGAATTAAGCTGCCTCCCGAAAGCCTGTCCGGCAGTTTCGACACGGTTGCGGTGGAGCAGCGGATATCCCCGATCCATATGCGAACCTACTTAGAAGTTGCCGATATGGCGCTCGACTCGGCGATTCATCTCGGCAGACGTCCGGAGATAGAGACGCGTTACATCGACTACACGGATTCGTTGCATCTTGAGAAATTCTATAAACGCAAATTCCTCTACGGAGGAAACTTCGTCAAGCGACTCGACGACGGCGCTGCGTATTTCATGATCACTGATTGGATCATGAGAACGGATAGAAACGGGCTCTTTATCGGATATCCCGGAATGTACAACATCAAGACGGAGGTCTACGCGTATCAGGCGCGATCGCCCGTGACGATGATCTTCACGCTGAATAATTACCGTGAGGGTGAAATGAGTATGCTGGGCTCGCTCGATCTCTTCCCGAACGAAGATGCCCGCAAGGTCGAATATACTGCCTACTTGCGTCCCTACGACTTCTTCTATCCTACCGGCATCAATATGGCCGGCTCGCCAAAAGGACATCACATCCATGGGGCCGAAGACGGCGCCCGGACTTACGACGGAGAAGGCATTGCGGTCAAGTACATCAGTGTCGAAGGCCCCCTCTACAATACATGGCCACCACAGATCACGCGCAACTTGCTGACCGGGCTCGACTTCTTCGAACGGGATTCCCCTCGGTACCCCGGCGAGGAACCTGGGGTATACGACGTCAAGCTCTCAAAAGACCCTATCGAGCACGTTTCCGACATTGTCGCGCGGTTCGCATCGCTCGCGTTCCGGCGTCCACTTGAAGACGGTGAGGTGGAGACCTTTGCCTGCTTAGCCGAGCCGACGATTGCAGAAGGCCGCACCTTTGCCGACGCGGCCCGCGTCCCACTTCTCGCCATCCTTACGTCGCCGCACTTCCTGTACCACGCGGGCGAGCCCGGTGTGTTGGATGATTTTGCTTTGGCCTCACGGCTGTCGTATTTCTTGTGGAAGAGCATGCCCGACGAAGAGTTGATGCACCAGGCCCGCGAGGGCCGGTTATCTGACCCGGAAGTGCTTGCCAAGCAAGTCGACCGTTTGCTGGATGATGAGAAATCGATGCGTTTCGTCAAGGATTTTCTGGGCCAAATGTTGCGGCTCCGCGAGATCTCCGCAACCACTCCCGATACGAAGTTCTATCAGTATGACGACGTGTTGCATCACGCGATCATCGACGAGACCGAGCTGTTCTTCGCCGAGCTGGTTAAACAAGACCTGCCGGTGAGCAACCTGATCGACTCAGACTTCACATTCTTGAACCGGCGCTTGGCGGAACATTACGGCATTCCAGGCGTTCTTGGACAAAATATGCGCAAAGTGATGTTGCCGGAAGACAGCCCCCGCGGCGGCGTCTTGACGCAAGCCAGCATACTCAAGATCACCGCAAACGGATCGCTGACCTCACCGGTGAAGCGCGGAAATTTCGTCGTGACGAATCTGCTCGGCCAGCCGCCAAACCCGCCGCCGGCGTCCGTGACATTCGATGAACCCGATACACGCGGATCGACAAACGTCCGCGAGGCGTTGGACAAGCATCGCGATATGGAAATCTGCGCGAGTTGCCACAACCACATCGACCCGGCGGGATTTGCGTTGGAGAGCTTTGGTCCCGTCGGCGCGTTTCGGACGAAATACAGGGAGACCGGCAAAGGGCGAGGCTCAGGTCCGGAAGTGGACGCGAGCGGCCTTACCGAACATGGGCAACCCTTCGGTGGAATCCAAGACTTTAAGAACCTCCTGCTTGAGGAAGA
This sequence comes from Candidatus Hydrogenedentota bacterium, assembly GCA_029937645.1. Taxonomy (GTDB): domain Bacteria; phylum Hydrogenedentota; class Hydrogenedentia; order Hydrogenedentales; genus JAPYPO01. The sequence goes on along the minus strand of JAPYPO010000189.1, from coordinate 4,919 downwards.
GGATGAGATTGCTCGCCACCTCGTCTCACAGCTCGTGATCTATTCGACCGGAGGCGAGATTGAGTTTGCGGATCGGGAAGAACTATCAAAACTCATCGAGCAGACCAGCGACAGCGGGTATCCCGTGCGATCAATCATTCACTCTGTTGTGCAAAGCAACCTATTCAGGAGTAAATAACCATGTTTCGCCCTCTTAACCGACGCACCTTTCTGAAAGCTTCCGGTGTCTCGTTAGCGCTGCCGCTCTTGGAAATTATGAACCCGGCAATCGCGAGCGCCGCGACGGTCGCGGCGCCGAAGCGCATGCTGATCGTCTGTAACGTGTTGGGCCTGTACCGCTTCTCCCTGTTCCCCGAGACCACCGGTCCCGATTACGAGTCAACGGAATACCTCGACCTTCTCAAGGATCACCGGAAGGATTTCACCCTATTTTCCGGACTCGCACACGAAGGCCAAGCAGGCCGTCAAGCGCATTCCTGCGAGATTACATTCCTGTCGTCGGCGCGCGATCCTGAACTTGGTGGATTTCGCAACAGCATTTCGGTCGATCAGGTCGCGGCCAACAGGCTTGGCTATACGACCCGCTATCCATCGGTGGTTTTTGGCAGCAAGAACACCTTGAGCCAATCCTTCACCGGCAGTGGCGTCATGGTCCCGGCGGAGAATCGCCCCGCACGGATGTTCTCGCGCATGTTTCTTCAGGGCAAGCGCAGGGAAGTCGAACGGCAACAACGAATCCTGAGCGATGGGCGTAGCATCTTCGATTCGCTGATGTCCCAGACCAACGCCCTGCTTGGAAAGGCGAGTTCAGCCGATAAAGATCAATTGGATGAGTATTACACCTCCGTGCGCAAAGCCGAACAGGACATGGCCGAGGCGCAATCATGGTCGAGCAAGCCGAAGCCGCTTGTCGACGCAGAGCAGCCCCAGGAAATAAGGGATAGCACGGAGCTAATCGCCAAAACCCAATTAATAAATAGCATGATTCCTTTGATTCTTCAAACGGACTCGTCGAGAGTTATCGCGGTCAAGATTCAGGATCACCAGTCGATCCCGGTGGTGAATGGCGTTTCCGAGGAGCATCACAATTTGTCGCACCACGGCAAAGAAGAAGACAAGATTGAGCAGTTGAAGATGATCGAAAGGGAACTGGTCACTATTTTCGGCGATCTGTTGACGCAGCTAAAAAGCAAAAAAGAAGCGGGCGGCAACTTGCTCGACAATACAACAACGTTGTTCGGCAGCAACCTCGGCAATGCCAATGCGCATAACTCGCGTAATTTGCCGATCATCTTGGCGGGCGGCGGCCTCAACCACGGCACCTATGTCGCGCACGACAAAGACAACAACGCGCCGCTGTGCAACTTGTTCCTTACCATGTTGAACAACATGGGGATGGATACGGAAGTCGAATCGTTCGGTCAAAGCACGGGCGCGATGACCTGGTAACACCTACCAACAATAGTTGATAAACGCCCCCTTCAACCCACGCTTGCTGAAGGGGGCGTTTGCTGCGCAGACACCGGTTTCAGCACCGTCGCCAATGGAAAACCGCGTGAAATACCCGCGGCATCGTCAATGTGTGGTACGCTTGCGCGACGTAGATTCTGCTTGGATTAAACCCCCAACTTCACATGGAGAAGACGCCTTATGCTCACTGACTACTCTTCCAGCCTCAAGCGTCGTGCACGACGCTTCCTCCCCATGATGGCGCTCGTATGCCTTACGACCGCCTGCGTTCTACCGGGGGCCGGAGCCCAAACCACCGAAGCCGTTAGCCGGGCCGAGTTCGACCGCTGGATGTCGGATATCTCGAATTGGGGACGCTGGGGTAAGGAGGATGAACTGGGCACACTCAATCTCATCACGGAGAAGAAACGCCTTGCCGCCGCGCGACTGGTCCGCGATGGCGTGCCCGTCTCAATGGCACTCGACATGAATACACAGCGCGACGCGCTAAATGCCAACCCCTTCGAACATACGTTGAGCGTATCGACCTTTGGCGGGCACCAGGTTGCCGGCGATGTGTACAGTGTTGAGTACCACGGGTTCGCCCATTCCCACATGGACGGACTCCCTCACTTCATCCACAAGGGCAAAATGTACAACGGTTTTACCGTAGACATGCTGAAGCCGGACGGCGCGGAACGCTTGGGCATCCACAACGCGAAGAACGGAATATTTACCAGGGGGATACTGGTTGACATGCCCAGGCTCAAGGGCGTCAACTTCCTCGAGCCCGGCACCGCGGTGACCGTCTCCGACCTCGAAGCCTGGGAGCGCAAAACCGGTATCCGCGTTGGTAGCGGCGACGTGCTCCTCATCCGGACGGGCCGTTGGGAATGTGTTCGCCAGCGCGGACAGTGGAATTTCCTTGAAAAAGCAGCCGGGTCTCATGCCTCGATCGCGAAATGGTTGAAAGCCCGCGACGTGGCCGTCATCGGTAGCGATGGCGTTAGCGATGTCATGCCGTCGAACGTCGAAGGGCTCGCGAACCCGCTGCACGAACTCGTGCTCGTTGGGTTAGGCATGCCGATCCTCGACAACCTCGACCTGGACGCCGTGGCCAAAGCTGCCAAAGAGCGGAACCGCTGGGAGTTTCTCTTCGTCGGCGCGCCTTTACGTGTGCGTGGTGGGACCGGGTCGCCCCTCAACCCGATTGCGCTCTTCTAGCCTACGCCCGTTAGCCCTGAACTTCATTATAGAACTTCAGGCGTAGCTGCCCGTTCAAAAACCAGGTGCCGATCCGCGCGGTGGTGCCGGATCCTAGAGGCCAAGACCACTCGTATTGTAATTGAGTCGTCTTATTGTCGTTGAAACTTGAAGTGAGAGAAGCGGTCTGGCGACCTTCGCGTCCAATGAGAGCCTTCACTTCCGAAACCTTCATGTTCTCCGCGAGTTTATCGAAGGCCCCCGGCGAAACGACCGCGCCCAGATCGCTGTTGATCCAACTGCGAGCCATCTCCAAGTTGTCGACCCAGCCCTTTATAACTTGCCGTTCTATGTCGGCGGGATCGCCAGCCATTAGGCGCTCGGCCGTGGTCTCGCGAATGGATTCGGATTCAGCGCGCTGCATTCTATTCAACCCCGCCTCAAACGCTTCTATCGCTCTATCGACCTTCGCCGATCCCGCATCATTCGGTTCCCGTGCAAATGCCCTCGTTGCCGAAACCACTTCGTCGAGAAGTGGATAGGACGCTCGAGGGAAAGCGGCCACAAGCGCGTCGAGGGTTTCCCCGGCAATCTTGGCCTGTATCGCGGCCATTTCCCGGCTCACGATGTCAAAATACAGTTCTTGGAACTTTACCGTTTCTGCCTCGTCAAAAGGCTCGGCGAACGCGTTGAATATTTCCTCCATCTTCTTGCCATTGGCATTGGAAGGGTTGGCCGTCAGGGTTCTATACGCCTCCTCTACTTCCGCTATGCCGGGGTAATCGGCGACCGAAAAACCCTTTAGCACCGCCGGGACCATCACGTCATAGATGCGTGTGTCGTAGGGCATATCTTCCGGTATCCCGTAGACGACAACCTTGAAATGGTCGTCGTAATCTCCGGGCTCATCAGGTTCCTCTCGCGCATCGTCTGATGGCTGGCCCGGTGAAGCGTCCGCCAATCGCGCCGACGGTTGTCCCGAAGCCGGGTTCAGGAGGTCCACAACCTCTCCGTGCCCCTCCTGTCTTGCGTAATCGAGCGCGCTCATATTTCGATCATCCCTGGCTTCTAACAGGGCGCCATGATCGAGGAGCAGTTGAACGGATTCAAGTTGTCCGCTGGACGCCGCCATCATCAGGGGTGTGTTGACAATGGATAGATCTCCCTCGGGAAGACGACGCGCCAGGTTGGGGTCCGCTCCCCTCTTCAAGAGTTCACGCACAGTGGGCATAGCGGTTTCTTGCACCGCGTAGTACAGCGGCGATGCACCAATATCGCCCACTATATTTGGGTCAATGCCCCTATCGAGTAAGTAGATTACCATCTCAACGTGGCCGGGCGACGTCAGATACGCCAACGCCGTCCCGCCCAAATCATTTCTCACGTTCACGTCTATCCCGGCGATGAAAAACAGTTCCAACGCTTCAAAACTCCCACGCCGAACCTGCTGGAAATAGGTGGTGGTGCTCATATGTATACCGCGGTCGAACAGTTCCTGCTTGGCCTCCGCCGGGGTGAGATGGGCGAATTTGGCGGCGTACGCATCGGGCGCGAGTTCCTCAAGTGATTCCTCAAACGCGGTATCCTCGATGAACGACTCGAATTGCCCAGGCAGCATGCTCGTCGCCCAAACGACAAGCAGTCCGACCAGTACGAGCTGTACGGTGGCAAACACGAGGGGGGCGAAGACAGCGGTTTTCCGCCGTGGGTGGGATTTGGGCAGCGTGAGCCCCCAAACGAAACCGACCATGCTGAAAAACACGGCAACTACCCAATAGAGGAATCCTAAGGGTTCAACAGGCGCTTGTGGGCTTTCGGTCTGGTCCGTGAATTCCCACTCTTCATAACTCAGGGAATTTCCTTGGGCGTCCTTCATCTTTCCCATACCGATCAGTACGAAGTCGACGACATACCAGACCCCGAACCCGCCAAAGGTGATCAGTTTGAGAATCCCCAGTCCGACATACCCCAGATAAAAGCGGTCAACGCCAAAAGGTCCGACCAGCCAAGACAGGATAAGGGCGAGCTTAACCGATTTTGTGGGAGTCCCCTCGACGGGAGCGCGATACAGTGGCCGGCCCCCATGGTCCTTCTTCATGCCGAACCCAATCAGCAGCCCATCGATCAGAGCCCAGAACCCAAGTCCGCCGAAGGTGATGAGTTTGAGTATCCCAAGCCCGATGTTCCCGAGATAAAATTGATCGAACCCCAATGAACCCAGAAAGGCTGAGAGCAGAAAGGCGCTTCCCTGGACCCTTTGTTCGGCA
>JAPYPO010000774.1 GCA_029937645.1 Candidatus Hydrogenedentota bacterium | reverse complement strand
GTGTAATGGTGGGCGATGCAGGACTCGAACCTGCGACCCCTTGGGTGTAAACCAAAAACGTAGAATAACAGTGTATATCATATAGTAGTTTTTACGAGCAATTTCGACAATTCAGGCACTCGGCTACACCGCGCAATACCGGCATGTCCCGGCGCAACCCTTGTAAAGATCCTTGTAAAATCTAGGCAAGCTCATTCTGCATGTGCTTTCACGAATGCGTCCAGATCATTGATGTCGAACAGGACGGCGGAGCGGTCGCCGTTCCTGCCGAGCTTGGACCTGGGTATCAGACCCTCGCGCACAAGATCGTCGAATTTCGACTCGGACATTCGGAGATACTCCGCGCCTTCGCGGCGTTTGAGATAGCGGCGCGGCTGGCCGTGCTCTACCTTCTCGCCCATAGCGTCGATCTTCTCGTCCATACTCGACAGCAGTTCCAACATTTGCTCAAAAGGGATCTCGAATTTCACTGGTCAGGCCTCTCTGTTGAATGCGTCACATCGCCCTGTTGGGCTTTTGCCGGGCTTGCTTCGGTTATGTGCTTCTTGCAGCGGTTATCAAGGTACTGAAATGTTTGCGGGTAGCTTTCTCCCTCTGAAAGCAGCTCCGCAGCGGCGTGCTGAACAGCATCTCGCCCATGCTCTCGACAGCATTTTATAACGCGCCCGAGCGAACTCCCTTCGCCCTCAATGGAGCCGCCGAGGTGGATACAAACTATTTCCGCGAACCCTCGCCTGTGGTCCGTGCTTCCCCGCGAGCCCGAGGCTTTGTGCTTCCTATGCAGCACATTGGTGGCATGGACAAATGAGGCCCGCTTACCCGATGGTGTGTAATCCGGGATGCCGTCCGGAGGAATATCTACCCCCAATACTTTGAGTGCACCATTCCCATCGAAACCATTATCCGAAATTCCATTACCATCCCCATCCGGGTTAGTCCCCTCCCCCGAAGTGTTTCCTTCGGATGCGTCCTGCCCTTGATGGGATGGGTTGGGTTTTGATCTGATGGGTTCTGATGGGTTGTGATGGGTTGTGATGGGAGGTGTACACGCCGTGCGCTCGCCGTGCGCTTGCTGTGCGTTGGAGCCATTCTCTGCATATTTGGCCTCGATGGTTTCGCGTTCCTTGATGGTCAGGCGCGTGGTTTTTGGCTTTGTTCCGTCGCAGAAATACTCGGTCGCTCTTGCTACGCGGATGTGGACGTAGTCAGGAACCAGAGAAGGCCAATCGCAGAGGACAAGCCGGTACTCGGGGTGCTCTTCAAGGTAGCCATGCTCTGTCAAGAGACGGATGAGTTCATCAATGTCCCCATCGTATCCGATACTCACGCCGATCTCTTCGTTCGAGAACCGCCCGATATTGCCTCTTTGGCAGTTCGCTATGCCTAGACACTTCAACTCTTCGAGAATGCCCGTGACGGCGAACCTTGGACGGCTGAGAGCCCGCTCTAGCATCTTAAACTGGACGGTGTCTTGATGGCCTTCTTTCATTAGACGTTGCCCCCGTTCGTTCGCGACGATGGAGCGTCCGCGTCTTCTCGGCGCAGTTTAGCGGCGTTGGCGGAGG
>JAPYPO010000188.1 GCA_029937645.1 Candidatus Hydrogenedentota bacterium | reverse complement strand
CTGTAAGCCGACGCGCGATGTGCTGAGTCACCGTCGGGATTCGTGATCGCCCCGCGAGCTTGAGTGCCTGGTCGGGGTTATCGGCCACGATCGGTTCAACGCCGTACCAGAGAAGTTTTGGGATATTGTGATCGTCCGCATCCTCGGCGTGTGTCACTAGATGGTTCGCGATGGGCCACCGATCCTCGAGGGCTAGTCGCTGCAATGCGGACGCTAGATACAGCCGAACCACCGGCGATTCGTCTTCCTTGGCCATCTTCGCGAATTGCTTGCGCGCCGCCTTCGGTGGATTCTTATCTTCGCACAGTAACTGTATGGCCCACGCGCGCACGTACTCATCCGGATCTTCCAGGGCGTTGACCAACGCCTTCCGCGCGATGCCGTCCGTAACGTGAAGAGCCCATAAGGCCCGCAGACGGTGGTCACCGTTGGTATTGTTCGCGAATATTTCTTGGAGCGCGTCGTGGGTTGTCGAATTCAGCGAGCCCTTTAACGAACGGTTTTGGAGTATCACGCGCGCTCGGCGCGCATGCCACGCGCTCTCACTGAGTTGAAGATTGACCAAGTGTTCATCGCTCAGCGTCCGAAGATCGGCGTAACGTCCCTCCCAGTTCTTGGCGTGAGATGTTTTCGGTGCAATACGAAACACGCGACCGGTGTCTTTCGTTCGGACTGAGATACCGCAAATATCGGCATCGTGCCAATCGAGCGTATAGACCGCCCCGTCCGGCCCGATTTCCGTGCTGAACCCGATAAACTGCGCGTTATTCGCGAGCATGAAATCGTCTCCATGACGGCCCACGAATCCTGATCCTTTACGCTCGAGAATGTCGGTCAGCACGGCATGTTCATGAATGTTCCCCATGAAGAGCCGTCCGTGATACTCCTCGGGAAACGCGTCGGAAAGGTAGACCCGCGCGCCCCCATGGGCCGACCGGTGCCGATGATCGCCGATGGTGCGGATGTCGCTGTAGGCGTAGGGATTAAAGTGGCTGCCGGCCTGACGGTGGTAGAGCCCGCCTTGAATGATGTGCCACAGATGAGGGATCACGCAGGCGCTGACGAAAATCTGGCCCTTCGCGTCGTAGTCGATGCCCCATGCGTTGCTTAACCCGTGGGCGACGACTTCGAAGCGATCTTTGATCGGATGATAGCGCCATACGCCGCCATTGATGTCCGTGGGATCGTCTGCGTACTCGAATTGCTTGGGATACGGAGCGTTCGCTTGATAGATACGGCTGTTTCCCGCGGGTTTTCCTACTCGGGAAGGGGTAAACACGCCTTGAAGTCCGTACAGCCAGCCGTCGGGCCCCCAATGAAAACTGTTCACGATCTCGTGCATGTCCCGATTGCCCCAGCCTGTCAATCGAACTTCGATATCCTGCTCATCGGCGCGGTCGTCACCGTCCCGGTCAGGCACGAACAAGAGATCGGGTATCGCGCCCAGCCAGAGGCCGTCCAGCCCGATAGCCATGGCCGAAGGAAATTTGACGTTTTCGAGAAACGCCTTTTTACTGTCTGCGACGCCATCGCGGTCGGTATCTTCGAGAATCAGGATTTGGCTTTCGCCCGAGGGTTTCATATCCCTTCGTGTGGCGTAGTCGCGATTGACGGCGACCCACATGCGTCCGCGGTCGTCCCAGCAAAATGCCATGGGCTGCGTGATCATCGGCTCCGACGCGAATACCTGCGCCGTGAATCCATCTTGAAGCGTCATGCTCTCGACGGCCTTCTCGGGCGTCAGAAAGTCAGCCCGACGGCCTCCCTCGATGGCGAGGCGCCATTGCGAAGAGGTTCTTCCCCCGCTATAGGAATACCAGGCGCCGGTTAAGGAAACGTCGTCAAGCTCTCCTGTGTAGACGCGGAGTTGATGTTCTATCGTTGCCGTTTCACCCTTCGCGATGCTCCATTCGCCTAGCTGCGCTCTGACGGGGCCGACGCCTAGTTCTTGATCAACGCTCCAGGGCTGTGGGTAACCGGGGTTGTTAGCATGGTCGAAGATGGCAACGTGGGCCTGATCATCGCGGCCCTCGACTTGCATGCCGATATCCAGCCAGATGGCGCGCTGACCATTCGCGCGATCATCGGCTCGACGGACACTGTTAAACACGCGTCCGTTGATCCCATCGCGCCAAGGCATGCGGAGAAACAAGCCGCCGTGGTCGGATTCGCCGATGGTGACATCCGTGGCCGCAACGCCTTTCCACCGCAAGTCGAGGATGTAGGCGTCGCCTTGTTCCCGCATGGTCCAGGTCTGCGTTTCGCGAAGGATCGGCTGACCATTCTCATCGAGAAGATCGTAGACGGTTTGCCAACGAACGTTGAGGTCCGTGGGGCTCGATTTTGGTTTTAACACCGTGGCGGAAACCCGACGCCAGTACTCGCCTTCCGGGTGGCGGAAGTAGTCGCGGCCGTTGAGCTGAGTAAAACCCCAAAAGAGACCGGTCTGGTGTGGATTATGTGCAGGGCTGAATTCTGTGAGTACGCCGCGTCCGTCGGGCGCTATGATAGGGTGTATATATGGGCGGAAGTCCGGCCGCGCGTTTTGGGTCAGGATTGGTTCATCCTCACCGGTGCGATAAATCGATAGGGTATCCGTGCCCGCGTCGCGGCGAATGGATAGTTGTGCGCCGATGGCGGCTGGGAGAACAAGGCCCATCGCCACCAGAACTATACCTAGTCGTTGCATCGTTCGAGATTCTCCTTGATAACGCGATTCCCCATGTTTCAGTTTTACAACTGCTTAGGGCTGCGGCAACGTAAACTCGGGTAGGCGTACAATCTCGCCGCCTTTCGTGGCTGATTCGTGTGCGCAGATGCCCACACAGGTCCAGTTGGCGCTCGTGATTGCGTTCGGCCTCGGATCCCTATCCTCAAGTAGCGCACCGACGAATTCGTTGACCAAGTGAGGATGCGATCCGCCGTGGCCACCGCCTTGGATGAAGGAGAGGTGATCGGCATCGTGAATTTCTTGCGGCATCGTAAATTTCTGGATGGGCTCGGGCAACAGGTGAGCGTAATCCGGAACTTCGATCTTTTCCGGAATCTCCGATTCAGGTTTCTTGGCCGTATGGAGGATATGCGGTTCATTCTCGACGAGCGTCCATTCGAAGCTTTTTTTCGTTCCGTACACGTCGAAGCTCTCGCGGTATTGCCGGGCCACGTCGTAGAGAAATCGCCAAATGTGCGCCGTCAAATCGCTGTCTTTGACCTTAATATGGCACGTTTCGACGGCAAAACGGTTACCGGATTTTTCCGCGATATCGTCCCGCACGACGCCCGATCCGAAACAGCTAACGTATTCGGCCAGCCCATCGACCAATCCAAGGCAGGGGCTGACAACATGGGTGGCGTAGTGCATTGGGATCATGTGTTCCCAGTATTCAGGCCAGCCGTCCATGTCTTGAGGGTGGGATGCAGCCAGGTGCTGAATGTCGCCGAGTTCGCCTTTGTCGTACATTTCCTTAATAAACAAGAACTCGCGGCTGTAGACGACCGTTTCGGCCATCATGTATTTCAGGCCGGTTGTGTTCACCTTCTCGACGATTTGGCGGCACTCCTCGACGGTCGTAGCCATGGGAACCGTGCACATCACATGCTTGCCTGCATCGAGGGCCGCGAGTGACATCGAGGCATGATCCGATATCGGGCTGTTGATATGGACGAAATCCACATCTGGATCGGACAACACGTCGTTGTAATCTGTGTATCGGCGCTCGATTCCGAACCGGTCGCCGACGCGATTCAGTTCGGCCTCATCCCTTCGGCAAATGGCATGGACATTCGCGTTGGGGTGACTTTGGTAGATAGGAATGAACTCTGCGCCGAATCCAAGCCCGATCATGGCTGTATTAACTGTTCTATTCATCGTTCGTCCTGGTGTAAACCGGGAGTACCGGCTGCTAGAGTTTGTTGATTGAAGCAGATGCGGACTGGTGAATCAAGCGACGGAGTATCCTCGGGCGCGCATGAGCTCGGCTCCTTATGCTTTAAGCGCCAAGCCGCGTTCTGCTAGAATCGGGCGCCTAATCGAGGAAATCCTCGTCCGCGAGCAGGAAACGACCGTCGAGGGGGTAGACGATCGTTGGGCGTTGTAGGCTGCAAGCCATTTCCACTCATCAGCGCATAAGGATATAGAGCCTCAGCGATGTCAGTCGGTGTTGAATCGGATCACCCCATCCCTAGCGTTCGGGCCATTGTTGCGACGCACAATAGCCGGGGCGAGGCCTTCGATCTTACTGCGTTGAAAAAATGGATGCGGCTTTGTGTCGAGATCCATAACGCCGGAAAGATCGATGTGCTTGCCGACAGTGAGGGCCTCGATCATCTTGGTGAACTTCTGGCCTTCGCCCGCACTGAGAAGATTCGATTGTCGTTGCGCACGGATTGTGCCGCCGGTCCGCCGGATCTAGCCCTACTCAAGGAAGGCGGCCTGCTTGATGTTTACCTATGCCCGTCCTCCCTCGAGTCGGGGCCTGCGCAGAAATGGCTGACCGCGTGTAGGGAAGCCGGGCTGCCCATGCGGGTGCAACTTACCGCGCCCTTTGAATCTACCTTTGATCGTGATGCCTGCCTTGAATGCCTCTCGGGGGTCAAGGTTGTGAACGTGGCGGCGTTTGACCGGTTTTCGCCCGGAACCTCTTGCGGAAACTTGGCCGTTTCGGAAGCCACGCTCCAAGCGATGAACGGTCTTGTGCGGGCGTTGGATGCCGCGGGCATCGAAGCGAATCTGTTGTCGGTTCCTTTCTGTCATGTGGATGGAGCGAACCAGGCGAACGCCGTGAACGAGCAGCAATTTTTTCTGGATCACCAACATTACATTGCCAGCACCTACGAATTGGTTCAGGATATTCGCAGGCTTGGTTCGAGCCGGATGCAAATGACCATCGAGAATCTGCTCACGCGCCGCGCCACACTCCACCATCTCATAGACAACGCCTTGCTCCCGTGGATTATGGGCAAGCCCCGGTATTATGTGCGCGTTTGGATGCTGCACAAACTGACACGCCATCTGAAATTTTTCAAGAGAGGGCCGCGCCCGTTGCCCGAGACGGTTTCGGCCTGTGAAGCGCAGGTGGAACAGATGCGGCTTAAGCGTGCTCGGGATCTGGGTGACGCGTGCGGCCGGTGCCGGTTTCAGCGGATTTGCGATCATATGCCTCGCGCCTTCAAAGAGGCCTTTCCCGGAATTGAGCCGAAGGCCATTGAGGGCGAGACGGTCCTATCGTCCACGCATTTCCTACAGAACCGGAAACGCTTTTACGATGCTGTGGATGAACCGCGTCTGCATGTTCCCGATCAGATGATTGCGCTGGCCAAAGAGGCCTACGCGATAACGTTGCGGGAGAAAGCGACGCGGAAAGTATCGGTATCGACCTATGAGTTGGAGAATCATTTCTCACCGGTCGACGATGCGGCCGTGCGCTGGATTTCGTATTCCAATGTTCATATTGAGAGTACGGTGCTCACGCGTTTGGAGCCGCCTTTTACCTTGAGCGTGACCTTCGGTGGCGGCATTGCTCAACATATCGGCTTTTCCTTTGGGCGTCATGTCAAGATCATGTGCCCCATGATCGATCACTCTCACCAACTTATTTTCCATGTGGATAAGACTGGGCATTTCGTATTGTTGCGGGACGGGGAACTGATTCGCCCAAGCGAGTTCGAGGAGGCCCATCGCGTTCCGCCGCGCCTTGCGGGTAGCCTTGAGCCGCGGCTGGCGGTGTCAAATGTTGATGGGCTGCTCTTGTCTCAGGCGATTCAGGTCTGGGAAGGGGAGCAGGAGCGTTCGCACGACGTGGCTGGTGTGAAGTACTCCGTCATGATCATCAACAGCCGGTACACGCGACGGCTTCAGGCAGTCTTGATGGCTCTGGCACACCAGGTCGACTTCGACATGGCCAAGGTGGAAGTGGTCGTCTGTTACGTCCCCGGTTTTGACGCCACGGATGACACGCTGGACAGCATGGAATTGGCTTTTCCCGAACTGCGAATCGTTCGCTCGCCCTTTCCGGAAGATATGGCGCGCTCCAAGGGCTTCATGATTAACGAATCGCTCCATGTGGCCTCCGGCGAATGGATCGTCCTGCTGGATGCGGATATCGTTGTTCCGCCCGATCTCTTTGCGAAAGTGGATGCGGTCGAGGCGGACGCGAAGATCATTGCGCCGGATGGTCGATTGATGCTATCTCCCGAAGCAACTGCAAGAATCTTATTGGGCCAGGATCATACCTGGGAAGACTTCGATGGATTTGCGAGTGGGGCTACGGAGTACCGTTACCGCGAAGCGGATTCTATCCCTATCGGCTTTTTTCAGTGTGTGCGCCGCCACATTCTTAAGGCGATACCGTACCAGGAACTGGATCATTTTGAAGGGTCCGATTACGTTTTCGGTCGGGATTCGGTCGGGAATTTCGGCAAAGAGGTGCGCCTGAAAGGGACGTACGTCTTGCATCTCGATCACGGCGGCAGTCAATGGTACGGCACGAAGAAGCATCTGTAGCGTTTCCTCCCCACGTCGAGGAAAAGGCTACGGCTCCAGTCAATGAAAATCTCGGCTTTTGCCTTGGCTCACCTGACGGCCAATCTCGGGGACCCACAGCGCCTCGGCGACCAGATGCACGACCCCGGATTGGATTTGTAATTTTCCTGTGACGCCTAGGAAGGCCGCCGTTTTTGCGATGACTTTGTATTTCTTGAATACCGTTTCCCAGATAACAAGATTGACGAAGCCGGTTTCGTCTTCGAGCGTCATGAAGACGACGCCTTTGGCGGTGCCGGGGCGTTGGCGGCAGATGACGAGGCCGGCGTAGCGGATGCGCTGTCCGTCTTTCAGGGTGCGTAGGGTGGCGGCTTCGGGCAGGTGGTCTTTCGCCAACTCTTCACGGAGGGGTGCGAGGGGATGTCCCCGCGCGCTGTGAGCGGTGAATGCGTAGTCCCAGTTGATGGCTTCAAATTCGCTGAGCGACAGAAGGGCTGCGGTGGGTTCGGGGGCGTCGAGGTCTAGCCGTGCCTCCTGGGTGTGTTCGCGGCCCAGGACGTCCCATAGCGCGTCGCGGCGTTCGGCTTGCAGGTCTTCGAGGGCACCGCTTTCGGCTAGGAGAACCAACGCTGCTTCTTCCAACCGGGTGCGGTCGGCGAAATCCTTTAGGGATCGAAACGCCCCGGAACGCCTCGCTGCGGCAACCCGTTCTGCATCCGCTTCGCGGAATCCTTTTACGAAACGAAAGCCCATGCGGACGGCGAAACCTTCGCCGCTTTCCGCTTCGGGTTCGAGTAGGCAATGCCACTCGCTGTGCCGAACGTTTACCGCGTTGACCTTCACCCCGTGCCGCTTTGCGTCTCCGATGAGGGTGGCGACGCTGTAAAAACCCATGGGCTGGGCGTTGAGCAGGGCGCAGAGGAAGGCCGCTGGATAGTGGCGTTTGAGCCAGGCCGTCGCGTAGGCAATCAACGCGAAACTTGCCGCGTGGCTCTCGGGAAAACCGTACTCGCCGAAGCCCCGGATTTGTTCGAAAACGCGTTCGGCGAATTCTTGGGGGATGCCGTTCGCCATCATTCGGGAAACCAGACGGCTGCGGTGTTTTTCGATGCGTCCTGTCTTCCTCCACGCGGCCATGTCACGCCGCAACTGATCCGCCTCGCCGGGGGTGTAGTCCGCGGCGACCATGGCGAGTTGCATGACTTGCTCCTGGAAGAGGGGAATGCCCAGGGTTTTTTCCAAAATGGGTTGTAGCGAAGGGTGGGGGT
>JAPYPO010000187.1 GCA_029937645.1 Candidatus Hydrogenedentota bacterium | reverse complement strand
TCAATCTCATTGGCTCCGGTCGCCGACGGGTCCATATGGGTAATCTCGGTTAGAACTATCTTGACCCATCGGTTTTCAATGATTGCGTGCGCTTCCGTATCTGACACCGCGACATTGTCGGCGAATGTGGGCTGGTACAGAAGGGCCGAAAGAAGCAGGGCAATCCATATAGGTCTCCCATTACGAGCTATAGTGCTTCGGGCGGTCGCTGTAGCCATGAACGGCTCCTCAAGAGTATCGGTGAGTCCCGGCTGCGATTCGCATTGGCGGGTCCCAAAATGTAGGTTGGGCCTGTGCGTATGATGATGAGTATCATCGAGTAGAACTCTAGCAGAATGTACACGAATTGTGAAAACAATCGTGCTACTATCCGTCAGACGGAGTTCTTTGGGCCCTTGGGTCTTTGCGTGACACTCTTGGCTGCGGCTATGCCACGAAGGAGTATCGTTTCATCGGACCAATAGATAGGAAAAGTATTGAAGGGCGAATTCAGGAGCATCTCCGCGCTCTCCGCGTCTCCGCGGTGAGCAAAAATTAGAATTCACCGCGGAGACGCGGGGAACGCGGAGATGCTTTTTTGTTGAGGGTAGTCTATGCCAATTGAACGGGGTTGGTTGTGGATGCTGTCTCTGGCTGCGGCTACGCCGCGCTAAGTTCATTTGTGGTTCAATAGGGAATCAACGCGCATCAAGAGTTGGGGAAACAGTAATGTCGATTTCACGCTCTGCTTTGTCTCTTGGAACTCTAGTTCTTTTGGTGGGTTCATGGCACTCCGCTAGTTTCGCTCAGTCGCCGACTTTTACGCAGGAGCAAGCGGTGGCGGGAAGAACGGCCTTCCGCGCGCACTGCGCGGAATGTCACGGGGCCGATTTGACGGGATCGGATGTTGGGGCGCCTCTTACGGGCACTCGATTCGATTACTCGTGGCGTGGAAAACCTGCGGGAGCGCTCGCATTTCATGTGTGGCGCATGCCCCCGAAAGCTGTGGCCGAACCGGGCAGCGTGAGCGCCGAGGCGCATACGAACATTTTGGCGTACCTATTGCGAATGAACGGAATGGAATCCGGCGATGTCGCCTTGCCTTCCGATTTGGACGCTATGGGTGACCTCATCATTCCAAAATTGCCGGGCATGGATCACGATCCGTACGTTCCCGTTACCAAGACGGAAAAGCAATCCGCACTGTTGGATAATCTTCCTTCGGTAACGGAGGAAGTCCTGTTGAATCCTTCGCCTAACGATTGGGTGCATTGGGGTGGGTCGTATGATATGCACAATTTCAGCAGGTTGGATGAAATCAATAAAGAAAACGTGAGCGGTCTGAAACCCGCCTTTCGCGTGCCGCTCCGTGAAGGACGGAGCAATCCTTCGCCGTTGGTTTACCAGGGGGTCATGTATTTATATGCAGCCCCTGAGACCTTGCTTGCGATGGATGCTACGAACGGGGATATCCTCTGGCGGCATAAGTACGAATCCACAGGAAAAGTGGGCAATCATATGGGGGTTGCGCTTCATGGGGATCGCGCGTATTTCCCGACTTCCGATTTGCACGTTCTTGCGTTGAATGCCAAGACGGGTGAATTGATTTGGGATCACACCATCCTGAGTGGGCAATCCGGGTTCGATCTGCGCAGTGCCCCGTTGGTGGTTGGCGACAAAGTGGTCCAGGGCGTCACGGGAATCGGCACACCTACCGGCGGATACATCGTCGGATTGGATATCGATACGGGCGAGCAAGCCTGGCGTTTCAATCTGCTCCCCCGCCCAGGCGAACTAGGCAGCAATACATGGAATGACCTTCCCTATGAGGATCGCAGCGGCGGGTCGGTGTGGGATCAGGGGAGTTACGACCCGGAATTGAATCTGGTGTATTTCGGCGCGGGGCCCACCTACGACACAGCGCCGCTGGTGCATCCGATAGGCAAAGAGGGCGTGACCAACGAAACGCTGTTTACCAACTGTACCATCGCGCTCAATCCGGACACGGGCGAACTCGTCTGGTACTTCCAGCATCTTGCAAACGATCAGTGGGATTTGGACTGGGCCTTCGAGCGCCAGATCATCGACCTGCCCATCGATGGCACGATGCGCAAGACGGTTCTCACCATCGGTAAATTAGGGATTCTCGACGCGTTAGACGCGGCGACGGGAGAGTTCCTCTTTTCGATGGATATGGGCGTCCAAACTGTGGTGGCTTTCGTTGATCCGGAAACGGGTGACAAGACTCTCAATCCGCACATGGCTGTTCCTGACAAGACGAAGAAGGTCTTTGTCGCTTCCAGTAATGACGGCGCGCGCTGTTGGCCTACGTTAAGCTACAACCCCGACACCAGCCGCTTGTACGTGCCGCTCGCCAAAGGAGGCATGGTGGCGGGAACAGAGGGATATCAACTTCTCTCGACCGATATACGCCTGTCGTCAGGACCGTTTCCGGATAGCGACGGCAACATGGGGCACCTTCAGGCGCTGGATCTAGGCAGCCAGAAATTCGAATGGCGTCATGAGCAGGGGCCACCCATGATTTGTTCAGTGTTGGCGACTGCGGGGGGTGTTGTGTTTGCCGGCGATCTGAATTGTGGATTCATGGCGTTTGACGACGCCACGGGCGAAATCTTATGGCAAACGCTGCTCGATGACCAACCGAGTTCGAATGTCGTGACGTACAGTGTCGACGATAAACAATACGTTGCGGTCGTAGTTGGGGCGCACAACTACCATGTCGATGGATGGACGCACGCGTACAACCGCTCGGCGGAGCGATTGGGCATGCCGGTGAACAATGCGCCCCGTGGCGGGGCTGGGATTTGGGTGTTTGCGTTGTAGATCGGTACTTCTTAACGATTTTCATCATGAACTTCACTCAGTCAATCGGTAATGGGTTGGACCTCCGCGCGCATAATCCGTAAACTTATAGATGATTTTGGCATAGGAGCGTAAGCAATTGAAGTCTTGTGGAATGTTGCCTATGGTGCCGTCAGCAATAGTCGCCGCGTTGTTCTCGCTGGCCGCTCAACAAGGGCAGGCGGATGTTGCCGTCAGTTTTAGCCGGGACATCCGGCCTATCATCGCTGACAAATGTTTCGCCTGTCATGGCCCCGACGAAGCCGCACGCAAACAGGATATGCGGTTTGACGTCAAGGACGGCCTGTTTGGCAGAACCGAACTGGGCGCGGACATCGTTGTGCCGGGAGAGCCTGGCAAAAGCGAGCTCTATTACCGCATCACGCATTCGGACGACGACGAACGGATGCCGCCATCCGATTTTCATCTTGAACTCCCTCCCGCGGAAATCGAGATCATACGGCGTTGGATTGAAGAAGGCGCCGTTTGGCAAGGCCATTGGGCCTTCGTTGCGCCCAGTAGGCCGTCCCTGCCTACGGTAGCCGATGAGACGTGGGGCGAAAATGAAATCGATACATTTATTCTCAACCGCCTCGCCGCCGCCGGTCTAACCCCAAGTAAACGCGCAGACAAGGCGACGCTAGTTCGTCGCGTTTCCCTGGATCTTACAGGCCTCCCCCCCACGCCCAGCGAAGTCGACGCGTTTATCGAGGATGGCAGCACCGATGCCTACGGGAAGGTGGTAGACCGGTTGCTCGACGCGCCCTCCTATGGCGAGCGCATGGCCTTTCCGTGGCTCGACGCGGCGCGCTACTCCGACACGAATGGCTATCAGCGCGACACGAAACGTTTCATGTGGCATTGGCGCGACTGGGTGATTCAGGCCTTCAACGACAACATGCCTTTTGACCAGTTTACCATCGAGCAACTCGCGGGCGATTTGCTTCCCGACTCGACGCTGTCGCAAAAGATCGCGACGGGCTTCAACCGAAATCATCGAATCAACGGTGAGGGCGGAATCATCCCGCAAGAGTACGCCGTCGAGTATGTAGTCGATCGGGTCGCCACCACCAGCACGACATGGATGGGCCTGACGATGGGCTGCGCGCGATGCCACGAACACAAATTCGATCCCATCTCCCAAAAGGAGTTTTACGAGTTCTACGACTTCTTCAACCGCGTGCCCGAACAGGGTAAAGGCCGCGAGGCGGGCAATGACGTGCCAATCGTGCGGGTGGCCACACCGGAGCAGTTAAGCCAAACGTGGATCCTAGGCGAACGAATCACGCAGGCCGAATATAATCTTCAAGCGCCGAATGCGCGCCTGGACCGCATGCAGAAGGAGTGGGAGAAACAGGTCGCCGCGATGTCCGACGAGTTGGATTGGCGGCACATTCGGCCAACGGAAGTGCTCACCCTTGGCGAAGAGGCGGTCGAAACGCTACAGGACAATTCGCTTCTCATTTCCGGCGTGAGTCCGAATCAAGAAGTTTACGAGGTTACCTTTACTGCGGAGCAGGCCATCAACTCATTCCGCATCGAGTTGCTTCTTGACGACCGGCTCCCCCAGTCCGGCCCGGGCCGAAGCGAGACCGGAAACGCCATCATCACCGGCTTTGAAGTCCGCCGCGAACCAGCGGAATCCGGCGGCCAGAAGAAGCCCATTCCCGTCGCCCACGCCTTCGCCGATTTCGCGGGACTGGACGGCGATTTTGCCATTGGAAACGCCATCGATGAGAACGAAGAGAGTGGATGGTCAGTCGGCTCCGATACAAAGCGGGAGAACCGCGTCGCGGTATTCGTGCTGGAGGAAGAGGACGCCATCCAGCCAGGTGATCGCGTCACCATCGTGCTGAAGCAGCAGTCCCCCGAAACACAACACACAATCGGGCGGTTCCGCTTGTCCGCGTCGCGCTCAGACGCGTTTGCGCGATGGGCGCAACCCTCGCTGGGCGATTGGTATTCAGTGGGGCCGATGAGGCTCGAAGGGGGCGGCAATGCTTTTGATGCCGTCCTGGAGCCCGAAGAGGGATTTGACCCCGATCGCACGTACCGGGGGGATCTACATTGGCAGCTACGAGCGGATTGGGAAGACGGCAAGATTAATACCTTAGGAAGCGAGCCAAGTGTCGCTAATTTCTTGTATCGGAAAATTACGGCCTACGCGGATACTACTTTCAATCTCTCCCTGGGCAGCCGCGGACCCATTGCCGTCTGGCTCGACGGCCGGCTGGTGCTGTCCGATGGCACGAACGGTAAGGTGGTGGATCAGGATCGATTGACGCTCGAACTGGGGAAGGGCGATCACGAATTGTTAATCAAGTCCGTCAAATACCAGGGCGAAGGGAGTTTCTATTTCAAAGGCTTCGACGATGGCGGAGAGACTTTATTCGCCCTGATGGAGGGGGCTGCCAAGCCGGCCAACCAGCGCGACGAAGACGTAAAGGAATTGCTGCGAACGCGATTCAGGCTCCAGGAACCGTCGTGGCTGGCCGACCGCCTGGCGTTGGATTCTCTCAAGCACGATTTTGAGGAGTTGTCCAAGAACGTCGATACCACCATGGTCATGGAAGAAATGGCGAAACCGCGGAAGACGTACTTGCTGAATCGCGGCGTTTACGATAAACCGGATACCTCCGAGGTACTTCATGCGAGCGTTCCCGCGTCGTTGGGCGCGATGGATGAATCGCTGCCGAGGAATCGCCTTGGCCTGGCGCGTTGGCTTATGGATCCCAAGCATCCGCTCACGGCGAGGGTGCGGGTGAATCACTATTGGCAGATGTATTTTGGCGCAGGGTTGGTGAAGACCAGCGAGGATTTCGGTACGCAGGGCGTGCCGCCTTCTCATCCTGAATTGCTCGACTGGCTTGCCGTTGAGTTCATTGAATCGGGATGGGATGTAAAAGCGATGCAGAAGCGCATCGTTATGAGCGCGACCTACCGGCAGAGTTCCAAGCTGCGCGGCAACCATTTGGAAGAGGATCCAGAAAACATCTTGCTGGCGCGCGCGCCGCGCTTCAGACTGTCGGCGGAAATGCTTCGCGACCAAGCGCTCTGGGTCAGCGGGTTGCTCAATACGCAATTGGGCGGTCCATCGGTGATGCCGTATCAGCCCGATAAAATGTGGTCCTCTCTCACCTTTCAGAACAAGAATAAGTACTCGACGAATTTCTATACGGCGGACACCGGGGACAAGCTCTACCGCCGGGGACTTTACACTTACTGGAAACGGACAATCCCTCCGCCCCGGATGAAAATATTCGACACCGCGGACCGCGAGCGATGCGTCATCCGTGTCGAGAACACCAACACGCCCGTGCAAGCCCTCGCGCTCTTGAACGACCCGACGTACATCGAGGCCGCGCGACATTTGGCGGAACGCATGATCAACGAAGGCGGCGAGGAACCTACCGACCGGGTTCGATATGGTTACAAACTTGCCATGGCCCAGGACCCAGGGGGGGACAAGGGATCGATCCTCATGCAGGGATTGGACACGTACGGGTCGTATTTCAATACGCACCCGGAGGAAGCGAAAGCGCTTATCGAAGTGGGCGATTCGGAACCGGATGGATCGATCGAGGATGCGGAACTTGCCGCCTATACCGCGCTTGCATCGGTTATACTGAATCTTGACGAGTTTATCACACGGAAATAGAACTATGGACCCCTCACTCGAACACAGACTCCACATCAATCGCCGCCAGTTTTTCGGCCGTTGTGCCACGGGAATCGGCACCGCCGCGCTTGCGTCCATCTTGAACCCGGACGCGTCCGCCGCGCAGTCTACGGATCCCTTCGACAACAAAGTGCCCCATTTTGCGCCGAAAGCCAAACGCGTCATTTATCTGCACCAGTCCGGCGCGCCTTCGCAATTAGATTTGTTTGACTACAAGCCCGAAATGGAGAAGATGTTCGATAAGGAGTTGCCCGAATCGATCCGGATGGGACAACGCCTCACGGGCATGACCTCGGGTCAAGATCGCTTTCCCTGCGCGCCTTCGGTGTTCAAGTTCTCTCAACACGGCCAGAGCGGCGCGTGGCTATCCGAGTTACTGCCTCATATCGCGGGTATCGCGGACGATTTGTGCATCGTCAAGACCATGCATACCGAGGCTATCAATCACGATCCCGCCATAACCTTTTTTCAGACCGGATTTCAGATCGCGGGCCGCCCCAGCATGGGCGCTTGGGTGTCCTATGGATTGGGATCGGCGAATCGCGACCTGCCAACCTTCGTGGCGCTTAGCTCCCGAGGCAGTGGACGGCCAAGCTGCCAGCCTTTGTACGACCGCCTATGGGGCAGTGGGTTCCTCCCGACCGTTTACCAGGGCGTCAAGTTTCGCGGGTCAGGCGATCCGATCTTGTACCTTTCCAATTCACCCGGCATCAACCCCTCGTTCCGTCGGAAATTGCTCGACGATATCGCCGCGCTCAATCAGAAGGCCTACGAAGAATATCAAGATCCAGAAACACTGACGCGCATCGCCCAATATGAACTGGCGTACCGTATGCAGACCTCGGTGCCGGAGCTGACGGATCTCTCAAAGGAGCCTGAAAGCACCTTCGAGGCCTATGGGCCCGATTCCCGCAAGCGAGGCTCCTATGCGGCGAACTGTCTTTTGGCGCGGCGGCTTGCCGAGCGCGGTGTCCGCTTCATTCAGCTTTACCACATGGGCTGGGACCAACATGGCGGCTTGCCCAAGCAGTTGGCGGGCCAATGCAAGGATACAGACCAGCCGACCGCGGCCCTCATCAACGACCTGAAACAGCGCGGAATGCTTGACGAGACACTGGTGATTTGGGGCGGCGAGTTCGGTCGGACCATTTATAGCCAGGGGACCTTGACCGAAGACAACTATGGGCGCGACCACCACCCCAAGAATTTCACCATCTTCATGGCGGGCGGCGGGATCAAACCTGGCAAGTTCTACGGCGAAACT
>JAPYPO010000186.1 GCA_029937645.1 Candidatus Hydrogenedentota bacterium | reverse complement strand
GCTCGCCCTCCCGGGGTGTTCCTCCAGCAATTTCCCGCGAAGCGGGTTCTGACTCACAAGAACAAGCAGCACAGTGCGCATATGCGCATTCCTGCATTTTCTCCCTTTCCCCGAATGTGCTACTATCGCTGGATGTGAAGCCACCAGCCGCACGCGCATTACAATCATTCCCGACCCCAAAAATCGTCGCCCCGAGAGGGAGAATCTCGATGTCATATCCCGTGTATCGCCGCCTACAACCCTTCGCTCTTGTCGCTATCCTCTCCCTCGCCCTGGCCGCGTGCGGCGGTCGTTCCGAATCCAATTGGATTGTCTACCGCCTCTCCGCCGAACCGGCCACCCTGAATCCCTATGTAGACGCGTCGGCTTCCTACGCCGTGCTGGTCTTAAACCGAAATATCATGGAGACCCTCTACGAGCGGGACAATGAGTCGGTCAAATTAGTCCCCAATCTGGCAACAGGCTGCGATATTTCAGACGACCACCTTAGCTATACCTTTCACATTCGCGAAGATGCCTATTTCTCTGACGGCGTGCCGCTCACCGGAAAAGATCTAAAATTCACCATCGACACCATTCTTGACCCCAAAAACGACACCGCCGATATTCGAAGCTATCTAAACGCTATCGAATCCGTCGATCTTCTCGATGACTTTACGGTAAAGATTACAGTTGACAAGCCCTATTTCCTCCACTTCACAACACTCGCGGAGCTATGGGTGATTCCGGAACACATCTACGGTGAGGGCGATTTCAACAACCATTCGGCCAACCGGAGTCCCGTGGGATCAGGTCCTTACGTTTTCGAGGATTGGCAGACGGGGGGCCAAATCACGCTCGCGCGCAGCGATAATTATTGGGGCGAAACCAAACCATACGCAGAAAAGATCGTCTACCGGGTGATCAACGACAATAACGCGTCATTGCAAGCACTAAAGAGCGGCGAGGTTGATGTTACGGGCATTTCACCCGAACAATATGCGCTGGAGGCTTCGCAGCCTTCGTTTCAAGAGAACTTTCATGTCTTGAAAACGTTTTCGCCCGTGGACGGCTACATCGACAATCTCTCCTACATCGGATGGAACTCGAAACGACCCCAATTTTCCGACAAGCGGGTGAGGCGCGCACTAACTATGTTGTTAGATCGCGACACACTCATGGAACAGGTTTGGAAAGGCCTCGGCCGGGTGACGACGGGTTACGTGTCGCCGGACAGCCCGGAATACAGCCCCAATGTCGTGCAAATTCCCTTTGACCCGGCGGGCGCTGTAGAGCTGTTGAAGGCAGCCGGCTGGATAGACAGTAACAATGATGGTGTCCGGGACAAAAACGGCACGGAATTTCGATACGAATTTATTTATAATCCAGGCAGCTCGGAAATGGATATCCTGGCGACCACCTACCAGGAAAGTCTAAAGAAGGCTGGAATAGAAGTTACGCTGCGCCCGCTCGAATTCGCCACCATTCTTGAGAGTGTGCAAACTCGAAGTTTTGACTCCGTCGCGCTAGGGTGGTCCCTCCCTCCTGAAACTGACCCGTATCAATTGTGGCACACAAGCCAGAAAGAGAAGGGTTCGAACTACACTGGATTCGGCAACGCGGAGTCCGACAAGCTTATCGAAGACGCGCGTCTCGAGTTTGATCGGGAGAAGCGAATTGGGCTGTACCAGCGACTGCACGAGATACTGCACGATGAGCAGCCCTACACATTCCTCTTCAACCGGCAACGCGTAGTCGCGGCATCCAAGCGTTTTCAAGACGTTACGATGTATCCCCAAGGCTTCGATGTTCACGAATGGCGGGTCCCTACGGATTCGCAGAATAACCAGTAGTCCGATTCTGAAGCCTAATCCGGATAGAAAATTTTGAAAGCCTACATCACACGGCGATTGCTCCTCATGATCCCCACCTTATTCGGGATCACGCTCATCACATTTATGGTCGTTCAACTCGCGCCCGGCAGCCCGGTCATGCTCAAACTCTACGGCGCGCAGGGGGGCGGCAGCAGTATCACCGAGGAGATGATTGAGGAAACCAAAAAACTCTACGGCCTCGACAAACCACTCCCGATTCGCTACGCGCTCTGGGTCGGAAAAATGGTGACGCTCGATTTCGGCGAGTCCTACAAGGACCACCGGCCCGTCACGGAAAAGATATTCGAGACACTCCCCGTCACCTTGCAGCTCAACCTGATATCCCTCTTCCTCATATACCTCCTCTCCATACCCTTGGGCGTTTTTTCCGCCACACACCAACATTCCATCGCGGACCGCATATCAACCCTAGGGTTATTCATCCTCTACAGCCTGCCGAATTTCTGGGTCGCCATGCTGCTGATGTATTTCCTGGGCGGCGGCGCGTACTTGGATTGGTTTCCGGTAGCGGGCATCAATTCATTGCAAGCCTCAAGCATGCCCTGGCACCAGTGGCTGCTCGACCGGACCTGGCACCTCGTATTGCCTATCTTCTGCCTCACCTACGGCGGGCTGGCCATGTTGTCGCGTTTCGCGCGCGCCGGCATGATTGAGACCGTCCGCCAGGATTACATCCGCACCGCGCGGGCCTACGGCTTCTCCGAGCGGACCGTCATTTACAAATACGCCATGCGCAACTCACTCATCCCGATCATCACCATGCTGGGATACCTGCTGCCCATGATGATTAGCGGCAGCGTCATCGTCGAGAGCATCTTCTCCGTGCCCGGCATGGGCAAGCTCAGCTTCGAGGCTATTCTCTCCCGCGACTATCCCCTCATCATGGGCATACTTTCATTCTCCGCGGTGCTCACTCTTATCGGGTTACTTATTTCGGATATTTTGTATGCAATCGTTGACCCGCGCATCAAGCTGAACTAACGGAAACATTCCATGGCAAAAGCGGTAAATCAAAGCTACTGGCGAATCGTCGGTCGCCAGTTCCGGCGCAGTGTGATGTCCGTCGTCGCGCTGATCGTCCTGATTGGTATCGGCTTCATCGCCCTAGCCGCGCCCTTCCTCGCTGGATCAAAGCCTATTTACATGAACATGGAAGGCCAACGTTATTGGCTTCCCAACATCATCGACTACTCCGATCTCGTGTCCTTTGATTTTGACACATGGACCCCCTCGGAAAACGACTCGGCGTTGCTGCCGCTGATTCCCCATTCACCCGACAAGTCCGACCTCTACAACACCTTGAAACCACCAAGCAAGGAAAATCTCCTCGGCACCGACAACCGCGGCCGCGACGTCTTAAGCCGAATCATCTGGGGCACCCGCATCTCCATGACCATCGGCTTCATCGCCGTTGGCATTTCCCTGACCATCGGTGTGTTTCTGGGCGCAGTCGGCGGATACTACGGGGGCAAGATCGACGCCGTCGTCATGCGCATGATCGAAGTCATGCTCTGTTTCCCGACGCTCATACTAATCCTGACGCTCGTCGCGCTACTGAAGCCCAGCATCTACAACATCATGATCGCCCTGGGCATCACGCAGTGGACCAGCTCGGCCCGGCTCGTCCGCGGCGAATTTCTTAAATTACGCGAAAGCGATTTTGCCACGGCGGCCCGCGCAACGGGCTTGGGAGACGGACGAATCATTTTCCGCCACTTGTTGCCAAACGCGCTCGGGCCTGTATTGGTCAGCGCTACCTTCGGCGTTGCCGGGGCCATTCTTATCGAGTCCTCACTCAGCTTTCTCGGCTTCGGTGTACCGCCGCCCACCTCAAGCTGGGGCGAAATACTGTCCCAATCCAAACGCTACATCAGTTTCGCCTGGTGGCTCGTCCTCTTCCCAGGCGCGGCGATATTCTTTACCGTTACCGCCTTCAACCTAGTAGGGGAAGGCCTGCGCGACGCCATGGACCCGAGGTTGCGGCAATGACGGGATGGGGCTTTATTCCGGCTGGAACGTCCAGACCTGCGTGGGGATGCGGCGGCAAGAGAACCAAGTCGCCCGAATTTCGTGATCAGCAAGCAAATCGAAAGGCCCCCCGCCCATGAGCGAGGCCATACTAAGCGTCCAAAACTTAAAGACCTACTTCTACCTCGACGTCGGCATCGCCCGCGCGGTCGATGATGTATCCTTCGAAATCGAGGCAGGAAAAACCCTCGCGCTCGTCGGCGAGAGCGGTTGCGGCAAGAGCGTGACAGCCCTTTCTCTGTTGCGTTTAGTGCCCGACCCGCCCGGGCGAATCGTCGGTGGTAAGGTCTTGTTCGAAGGCGCGGATCTGCTCGCCTTTCCCCAATCGCATATGCAGTCCATTCGCGGCAACGACATCTCCATGATCTTCCAAGAGCCGATGACCTCGCTCAACCCTGTCTTTCGAGTCGGCAACCAGATCGCCGCAGCCGTCATGCTGCACCAGGGCGCCGACAAGAGCCAGGCGCGACAAAAAGCCATCGAACTGCTCGAACAGGTCGGCATCCCCGCGCCCGAATCACGGGTCGACGATTACCCACATCAGATGTCCGGCGGCATGAGGCAACGCGTGATGATTGCCATGGCGCTTGCGTGCAATCCGAAGCTGCTCATCGCCGACGAACCCACCACCGCGCTCGATGTCACCATCCAAGCCCAAATCCTCGATCTCCTTAAGAAATTACAAAAGGAGCGGGGCATGGCCATCTTGCTGATCACCCACGACCTCGGAATCGTCGCGGATACGGCAGACGATGTGGCCGTGATGTACGCCGGTAAGATTATCGAGAAAGCGCCCGTGCGCGACTTGTTTCACGGGAGGCAGCACCCCTACACGCAGGGTTTATTTGACTCGTTGCCCAAAATAGGCCATGTGGGAGAACGCCTCACTACCATCGAAGGGCAAGTGCCCGCGGCGACCGACTTCCCCGAAGGCTGCCGCTTTCATCCCCGCTGTCCCCACGCGCTCGAACGGTGCCGCCGCGATGAGCCGCCCCTCAATAGCCCTAAAGACGACGCCCACCGCTGCGCATGCTGGCTCTACGATAAAGATACGATGGATCAACTGGGCAGATCCACCGGCGTGCCCGAGCGTGTGAAAACATGAACGCCAAACCCCAAAACCTCATCGAAGTTGAAAACCTTGTCGTTCACTTTCCCGTGCACAAGGGCGTATTCTCACGCGTCGTCGCGCAGGTCCGCGCCGTGGACGGCATCTCCTTTTCCATTCCGAAGGGAACAACCTTGAGCCTCGTCGGCGAAAGCGGCAGCGGAAAGACCACAGCGGGTCGCGCATTGCTTCGCCTGATCGAGCCGACAGCCGGTCGGGTCGTGTTCGATGGAAAGTCTATGGACGAACTCAACCGAAAAGAACTGCGCGCATTGCGCCGTCGTGCCCAAATAATTTTTCAAGACCCCTATGGGTCGCTGAATCCGCGCATGACAGTTTATTCCATGCTGGCGGAAGCCCTCACCGTGCATCGGCTCGTGCCCAAAGCGGGCCAGCGAGCCCGCGTTCTCGAGCTGCTCCATCTCGTCGGTCTGCCACCCGAGGCGGCGAGCCGGTACCCCAATGAATTCAGTGGCGGACAGCGGCAGCGCATCGGCATCGCGCGCGCGTTGGCCGTTGAGCCGGAGTTGATTGTCGCCGACGAACCCATTTCCGCATTGGATGTATCGATTCAAGCGCAGATCCTCAATCTGCTCACGGATTTGCAAGAAGAACTTGGCCTGACCTACCTGTTCATCGGCCACGACTTGTCGGTAATCCAGCACATCAGCGACTATGTCGCAGTAATGTACCTGGGCCGCATCGTCGAAATTGGGACAACGGAAGATATCTTCGAGCGGGCCGCCCACCCCTACACCCGGGCGCTGCTGAGCGCGGTGCCCGTGCCCGATCCCGACGCGGCACGCGATCGCCAAATCCTTCAAGGCGACATCCCAAGCCCCCTCGCCCCCCCGTCGGGCTGTCACTTCCACCCGCGTTGCCCCGATTGCGAAATGCAGTGCACGAAGGACGATACGGTCTTGTCGAGGGTGGGCGACAGCCATGACGCGGCGTGCCACGTTCATGCGCCGCGGTAATGGTAGGCATATCCGAGAACTCGACCGAATTTCTCGTCGAGGTATAACCGCTACGGCGCAACGTCCTCGATCACTTCGCGAAGCAGCGCGACGAAGTCTGCCGGCCTGAACGGCTTCTCAATGAATCGCGTGTTAGGGTGAGCCGCCAATTCCGAGCTTTTGTCATGGGCACTCATACCGCTGGTCAGGATTGCCGGGACATCCTGCCGGATCTCTTGGATCTTGGCAAGCGATTCGGCCCCGTTCATGATCGGCATTATCAGGTCGAGGACTACAGCGGCGATCGACGACTGACTTTCCCGAAAGACTTCTATGCCGCCCAGCCCATCCTTGGCCAGCAAGACGGTGTATCCGTTTTGCTTGAGAATGTGGCTTATTAAGGTCCGCACCAATTCATCGTCATCAACAACGAGAATCGTTTTCTTGTGTGCCGAATTCATTGCGAGTATGCTTTTCCCGATATGCTGCATGGTGGATCGGGTTGCAACGGTGAAGAAGGAGAGGTGTTAAGGTAAGTCGTTCATGCGCGTAGACGGCCAGCGCATTTGAGCCAACCGTCACCCATACCCCGTTGAAGCCCGTTCCATAGAGAGCAGTCTACCGCGCATATCTCCTAAACGCAAATGTGTCCTAGGCAAATGCCCATGCCCGCAGCGCTCATTCCGCAGCCTATTCCAGGACGGCTTCGTAGATCCTAGAAACCGCCCGCGCTTGTGCATCCAGCGAGTACGCCGCACGCGCTTCTTGCCGCGCTGCCGTGCCGAGCGCGCGCGTCTTCGCCCTGTCTGCGGCGAGATCCGCGAGCGTGTCGAACAGGGCCTCTTCGGAGCCGTCGAACACCACCCCCGTTGTTCCGTGATCCACAATTTCCGGCAACATGCCCCGGTCGGCGACGACCGCCGCCTTGCCCATCGCCATCGCTTCGCGCACGGCCCGACAGGTCCCATCGGAACCTGGAACGAGGAAGACCTTCAAGTCAAATGACTTCAACATACCTACGTAGTCATCCCCTTCCACGAAGCCCGAAAAATGGACGTGGGATTCGAGGCCACGCCGCCTCACCGGGCCGTAGGCTACCTCATCTTGCTTCGTGCCCCGACCCACCACGAGCGCGTGGACCGATTTGTCCGTCGCGACGAGCCGCTCGAGGGCGGCCCACAAGACCTCGTAGTCGCGATGCGTTTGCATACGCGCCACAATTCCCACGACAAAAGCGTCGCGCGGAATTCCGAGGCGGCGCCGACCGTCGGGCACTTCGCGGGTAGGGTCGAAGCGATCCGTATCCACCGCGCCGGGCACAACGGCCATATCCTTCTCGGCAAATCCGTATGCGTGGGCGTCGTGATCGAGCGCCCGCGCCGAGGGCTCAATGAGAAAGCGTGTGTTGCGCAGAAGTTTTCTATGCAGACCCTCGCGAAGAAAGCCCGCGCCCTCGTGGCTGCTCCGTATCACGGGAATGCCCAGCGGCGAGCAGACGCGCGTCGCGAGAAGGTGGTCGTTATCAAGATGGCAATGGACCAGATCGAAGGAGCGATTGCGCAAGTATTTTCTTAGCGCCAAGCGGTCTAAAAAGTTGGACCAGAGGCGGCGGTGTTTTGGAAGGCGAAATTTGAGAATCGGTTCGACCCCTCGGTCGCGGGCCGTTTCGATGATCTTATTTCGGCGCGATTCCGGTCCCGGCGAACAGGCAAATTCCACCTCGACCCCGATTGCGCGCAACGCGACACAGAGATTCAGCGCCGGTTCCGCGGGGCCTGTCCACTTGCTATTGCTGAAAAGGTGGAGAACTCTCATGCCGCTGGTTCGGCTGCGACTGGCCCCCCTCCCCCCTCATCGAGTTTGACCGATACCAGTTG
>JAPYPO010000773.1 GCA_029937645.1 Candidatus Hydrogenedentota bacterium | reverse complement strand
GGTACGCTTCGCGAACCCTGGGCTGAGGAATGTAACGCTTTCAGCGTACACTGCCAAGCGCCTTGTGCGGACTAAATAGGTGCTTTCCCGCTACGGCCCCTGAAGCGGTAATGGAAGAACTGCATCAAAAATTAACGCGATACCTCCTTGTCAGCAGCGGATTCGTGCGATATAATCCAGTGTTAGCATCTTTTCACCCTAGGAGACATTGTCCCTATGCGACATAGCGCCAGCATGGTAGCTTCGATGGAAGGCGTGAGCCGACCCGTCTACCGTATCGCAAAAGAATTGACCCAAAACAGCCGTTCCGGGCTAACCGTTCGTTTTCTCTCGAAGAAGCTTGAGCTGCCCGAAGAGGAAGTCGAATACCTCGTCGATATCAATCACCAGCTCCTCTTTACGGATCTGACCAAAATCAAACTCGCGGCCGAAGGCCTCAACGCCGTGAAACGGATCAGCGACGGCCTGGAAAACCTCGGCGACGTCCCGTCCCTCTTTCGGCGCGTGAAATCCATGGCTTCCCACGATTTTCGCGAATTAGAAGAACGCCTGGGCATCGTGCGGCCCGGTGCCAAAAAAGCCGTGGTCGAAGAACTCATCCAGCAATACTACAAACACCCCGACTCGGTCGTGGAGTACGTGGCCGGCAAGAACTTCTCGTCGAAAGCGCGCGAGATTTTCGACATCGTATGGCAGTCCAAAGACGGAGTCATGCCCGTTTCGAAGATTCGCGCCGCCTCATCCTCCTCAGAATACGAAGTCGAACAGGCGCTGTGGGAACTGTGCCGAGGCTGCGCCCTCTTCGAGATGTTCCGTTTCGACGCCGAAGAACGCCTCGTCCGCGTTGCCGGGCTGCTCACCGAAATCCGCCAATGGCGCGAAGAGACCGACAAGAGCGCGAAAAAGAAGCGCACACTCAAGGGCAAGAAGACCTCCCCCGGAACATCACGGCAACGGGGCCTTGAATTTTGCGACACCATTTGCCGCGTCGTCGCGTCGATCGCCGCACGCCCCGTGCGCCTTCGAGGCGACGGTGAACTCTTTCGCGAGGATCGACGCCGCCTCATTGAAATCGTGCGCGAAGATGCCGAGCCATCCCTGAGCACATGCCTCTGGGCCGCCGAGGGGATCGGCTGGCTTGGGCGCGTCGACAACGAGCTGCGCGCCGGTGAATTGGAGTCCCTGATTGAAGTCGACCGATTCGATCGCCATAAACTCCTCTTCGATTGGATGACGAGCGCGGGAAACGAAGGCGAATCCAAACGCATTCTGACCGGCGCACTCGAGGAAATGAAAAGCCAGACGTGGTACCCCTCCCTCGAATTCGTTCGCCATGCCGTCCACCGCATCCAGAACAACGAGCGCAACGTCCTCAAACCCCAAGGCGCCTATTACCGCTTCGTCAGCCCCAGCAACGCGTCGCAAGCCGATAAGAGCCTCGTGCGTTCGCTCGAGGAGACACTCGCCTGGCTCGGCGCGGTCGATAGCTCCGAAGACGGCATCCACGCCTACTTCCGAGTCAGCAATCTGGGCCTCTTCCTGTTGCGCGGCGAAGGCGAGGAAAAATGCCGCGAGGACTTTGGAAA
>JAPYPO010000185.1 GCA_029937645.1 Candidatus Hydrogenedentota bacterium | reverse complement strand
CCCTCAAGGAGCGATACCACAGCCTCGCGAACATGCCGTGGGATGCTGGTCCAGTTATCCAACGATCTCGTGACCGCGACCGGAATACTCAATTCGCGGATCACCGCAGCGGTCTTCGTATTCTCCTCGATCGCGCCACTCCCAGCAGTGCGTCCATTGCGCTCGGCGATAGATAAGGGTGTTAGCCCAGCTTTAGACCGCGCATTGATATCGCCCCCTTCGGCCACAAGAAAGCGGATCATCTTTTCCGAGCGCAACCACGCCGCCCCGTGAAGCGCGGTATTTCCCGCGTGGTCCGTCTCGTGGACATCCGCTCCCAATTCCAGCGCTGTCTGTACCGCCGCCAGCAAATCCTCTTCCGGCACCGCATTTTCCTGCTGCCATCCCACCGGGAACCGGATGATGCCGGCCGCTATGAGCAAGGGGGAGAGGCCATCTTTCGACCGCAGCGACAGATCCGCGCCATGCTCCGCCAGCAAGCGCATGATATCCGCCTCTCCCGCAAAGGCCGCAAGCCCTATCGGTGTTATATCCGTCGGATGCCGGGTCACAGTGAACCCATAGCGGGCAGGAGTCCGCTTCAGTTGAGCATTCGGATCCGCGCCATGATTCAACAGCGCTTTCACCAACTCAAACTTCCCTTCCTGCACACCGCGCAACCGGTCCCATTCATGGCCTTTCGGCGCCGTGATGCCATTGAGGCCATTCAACTCCGTTTCCCACGTACCCGCCGCCCAATGCAGCGGCGTCCAACCCGGAGCATCATAATTGGGGTCGGCGCCCTGCTCGATGAGAAGATGTGCAACGTTCGTGTGTCCCCGCTGGACCGCGATATGCAACGCGCTCAACGAGGTTGAATCCTGGCGGTTTGGCAGCGCGACCTCGCTCTCCGGCGCTTCCTCTTTTACCCGCGTATCCGGGTCTGCACCTTCGTCTAAAAGGAGCCGTGCCGCCTCAAGATCGCCCTCGCGTGCGGCAAACAACAGAGGAGCGAATCCAGTCGAGGTCACCGCGTTGACGTTCGCGCCGTGTCCGATAAGGCTGCGCACCACATCCGTGTGCCCTTCCCCAAGCGCCCACATCAATGCCGTTTGCCCGCGCGTAGACTCCGTTGCATTTACATCCGCGCCGTGCCGCAACAAAACCTCAACCGTATCCAAAGCCCCAGCGTAGGCCGCCGTCATTAGAACCGTCTCTCCAGTGAAGAGGGCGGCGCTCGATTCCGCGCCCGCCTTCAGCAACGTCTCAACCATGGACGCGCTCCCGTTCGCGCAAGCGAGCGACAGCGGCATGACGCCAAAGTCATTCGTGACATTCAAATCAGCGCCCGCCTCGATCAACATCCGCGTCATCTCGAAGTCATCGCGGTGAACCGCCCAATGCAGAGCCGTCGCTCCGTCCGGCTGCGGCGCATTCACATCCACGTCGCGCGCAATCAATTCCCGCACGGCAGCCCGGTCCTGGTCCTGGACCGCCGCAATCAGCAAGGGATCGCCGCTGGCGACATCCACCGTAATAAAGAGGAATAGCGATAGCAGTGTCCATCGGGATTGGATCCGCGTTTTGGCAAATTTCACCATTTCTGGCCTCCGATCAATTCGTTTCCAAAGTCGAACCGCACGGCCTCGCGTAATGTACCGACGGCTGGAGTTTCGTTGGGTGCATTATTAGGGGTAACGGCCCACGATATCAAGATGCGGTCCAGACTCTGGGCCGCTTTCCGCACCTTCGGAATGAGGAATAGCCTCATGAGCGCGCATGACATATTTACCCCCTATTTGCGGAAAGCGGTTTTCAGCGCGAAACGACGATATACCCTGGGGTGAACGTTTGATCTGTCCCGAAGGGACAGCGGCATGTAGCCGGGGGATGAGCGAAGCGATTCCTCCGGTCAGAATTCCTCCAAACCCACTTCCTCGAAGAGGATGCGGCGACTCTGTCCCGACAAAGGGGACGACTGCCGACGACAGCGTGGCGGGTCACGCCAAGGTCGAAAGTCGAGAAAAGCCTCGCCAGAGTAGCCTCATTCGCAGTCGCAGTAGAAAAACCGTGAAATACCCAGGCTAGAGCCATCTCAACCCTCGTTGATCTTTACGTCTCAGCGTTTTTTGCGTAAAATTCATCTTGCTTTTGGATTGCTGTTCCGATAAAATAGTCACAGGTGAAATTTTGGAATGTGTGATTCGGAGCGCCACTCGGCCTTTCCAGGAAAGAACGGCATTAAAATGCCTCGTTCGGGTTTTGGGCCGTTGACGCCATAGGGTATTATCTGGTTATACTGATCGAATAATTCTGCAGGAGGTACTAATAGCGTGATGATGTACTCCAGAAGATGCGCGATTCTTAAAGCTACCCTAAGAACAGCAACCATCCCCCTTGGGTTGGCGCTGGTCTTATCCCTTTCCTTGTCGGTTGCGGAGAGGCGGCAAGCCGCGGCAGAAGCAACGCCTTCGAAATCCGCGGCGTCATCCACCGCGCCATTCCAGCGGTTGATTGATCGCTATTGCGTTTCCTGCCACAACGAAGAGCTCAATACCGCAAGTTTCCGTCTCGACAACATTGACCTCGCCCACGTATCGGAAAACGGCGAGATATGGGAAAAGGTCATCCACAAGCTGCGCACCGAGGAAATGCCGCCTATAGACAGGCCGCAGCCTTCGAAAGGCGCGCGCAGGGCGCTGCTGTCCCATTTGGCAACGACCCTTGATGAGGTGGCAACCACGGATCCGGATCCGGGCCGCCCCGCCGTTCATCGGCTCAATCGCTCTGAGTACGCCAACGCGGTTCGTGACTTGCTGGCGTTGGAGATCGATAGCCATGACTTCTTGCCCTCCAACGGCGCGGATTTCGGCTTCGACAATATCGCGGATTCACTCAACCTATCGCCGATGCTGCTGGAACGCTACATGGCGGCCGCGTCAAAAATCAGCCGCCTCGCCATCGGGGATATACACCTTCGCCCGAGCGCAACGATCTACACCGCCCCGAAGGCCCTCTTGCAAATGGACCGAATGGGTAAGGACTTTTCATTCGGCTCGCGTGGCGGCATGTCCGCGCGCCACCACTTCCCACTCGACGGCGAGTATGTCGTCAAGATAGACGTGGAATCGCCCCGGTCCGACCAGCCGTCCGACCTTTTCCAACGAAGCGACGCGCCGGAGCAACTCGATGTACGCCTGGACGGCGAGCGAATCGACGTGTTCAATATCGGCAAGCCCAAGACCGGCCAGTGGTCGTACGAGAAGAACGGCTTCGCCGAAGAAAAACCAGCCGACAAAGAAGACTTGGCAAATTGGTGGGGCGCGCGTACCCTCGAAGTCCGCTTTCCCGCGAAAGCGGGCACCCATGCCATCACCACCACCTTCTTGAAAAGAACCTTGGCCTACGAAGGCGTCCGACCGAGAAACTTGCCCGCGTTTTACGACTACCTGGGGCTCCTCAAAAACATGGAGCCCGGCGTCATCGAAATGGAAGTTTCCGGCCCCTACGACGCGACCAGTCTCGGAGAAGAAAGCCCCAGCCGCGAGAAGGTATTCTCAAGCTACCCCACGAGCCCCGAAGACGAGTTGAAAGCCGCAACCAAGATTCTCTCGACGCTCGCCCGCGAAGCGTACCGCCGCCCGGTCACCCCCGGGGATATGGATACCTTGCTGACGTTCTACGCCGAAGGCCACAGCGAGGGCGGCTTTGAGGCCGGCATCCAGTTCGCCCTTGAGCGCATCCTTGTAAGCCCGAGTTTCCTCTTTCGTGTCGAGTTGCAGCCGACGGGCATTGTGGCCGGAGAGGCCTTTGAATTGACCGACATCGAGTTGGCCTCTCGCTTGGCCTTCTTCCTGTGGAGCAGCATCCCTGATGAGGAACTCCTCCAGATAGCCGAACGCGGTGAGCTTCGGAATCCGGGCGTCCTTGAGGGGCAGGTGCGGCGCATGCTCGCCGATGCCCGCTCGGAATCATTGGTGGACAACTTTGCGACCCAGTGGCTCTACTTAAGGAACATGGAAGCCGTCACCCCAGACGTGAACATCTTTCCCGATTTTGACGGCAACCTGCGCGAAGCCATGCGGCGCGAGACGGAGCTATTCTTCTCCAGCCAGCTTCGCGAAGATCGAAGCGTGCCCGAATTGTTGTCAGCAAACTATACCTTTCTCAATCACCGGCTCGCCGAGCACTACGGAATTTCAGATATTTACGGGAGCCATTTCCGCCGTGTCGAACTGGACGACCCGAACCGCGGTGGCTTGATGGGGCAGGCCAGCATTTGGACCGTCACCTCCTACGCGACGCGCACGTCCCCAGTAAAACGGGGCAAGTGGATCCTGGAAAACCTACTCGGTTCGCCACCGCCGTCACCCCCCGACGGCGTTCCGCCTCTGCCGGAGCCCAGCAAGGACACCGAGGGGTTGACCACGCGTCAGTTGTTTGAGAAGCATCGAGCGGATCCAGGGTGCGCCAGTTGCCATATCAAGATGGACCCGCTCGGATTTGCGCTTGAGAATTTCGACGCCATCGGAAAATGGCGTACGCATAGTTCCTTTGGCCTCGCATTGGACACCACCGGAACGATGCCCGATGGCACACTCATGGAGGGTCCATCCGGGCTGCGCAGCGTACTGATGGACAACGACACCGAGTTTACCCGGACGGCGGTCAAAAAGCTGCTGCTCTACGCGTTGGGCCGTGGAATCGAATACTACGATCAACCCGCCATTCGCAAAATCATGAGAGATTCCGCTTCAGACGACTATCGCTGGTCGTCGATCATTTTAGGAATTGTCAATAGCACCCCCTTCCAAATGAGGAGATCGAGCTAATGTACGCAACCAAGAAGAGCTTGTCCCGCCGCACATTTCTGCAAGGTATCGGAGCGACAATCGGATTGCCTCTGCTGGACAGCATGGTACCCGCATTCGCCGCAACGAAAGACACCGCGGCCAATCCAGTCAGTCGGCTAGGCGCAATCTACATTCCGCACGGCGCCGTGTTGCCCGAGTGGATTCCCAAGACGGAGGGCGTCGACTACGAGATGTCGCCGACGCTTAAGACGCTGGAACCCTACCGGGATCAGTTCACCGTCATTACCAACCTCGACAACACCCCCGCGCTCGTCCGCGCAGGCGAACCGCTAGGCGGACACGCAAACATCATGGGCGCGTGGCTTTCGGGCGTGCATGCAAAGCCCACCGAAAGCTCAGACGTCCTCGCGGGCGTCACCATCGATCAACTCGCAGCCCGGCATTTCGAGAAAGACACCCAGCTCGCGTCACTCGAATTGGGAATCGAGCCCACCGACCTTTCAGGTTCCTGCGACGTGGGGTTCAGTTGCGCCTACATCAACACCGTGTCCTGGCTTACACCCACGACGCCGCTGCCCGTGGAAAACAACCCGCGCGCACTCTTCGAACGCCTCTTCGGCGACAGTGACACGACCGACGCCAGCGTGCGCCTCAAGCGCACCAAGAAGGACCGCAGCATTCTCGATTCAGTCAAAGACGAGGCGGCCAGCCTTCAACGCAAGATTGGCTCGGGCGACCAAGCCAAGCTGACCGAATATCTTGAGTCCATTCGCGACATCGAGCGCCGCATACAGAAGGCCGAAGAGCAAGGCATTCGTGAACTGCCGGCGATGGATCGCCCCATGGGCGCGATCCCGGACTCCTTCGTGGATCACGTCAAGTTGATGTTCGACTTGCAGGTGCTCGCCTATCAGACCGACATGACCCGCGTCATCACCTTCATGATGAGCAAAGATATCACCAACCGCACCTATCCTGAGATCGGGGTGCGCGATCCCCATCACCCGCTTTCCCACCACCAGAATAAAGCGGAAAGCCTGGTGAAATTAGCGAAAATCAATGTCTACCACCTTGAGATGCTCGGCTACTACCTCGACAAACTGCAATCAACACCCGACGGTGATGGCTCCCTACTCGACCACATGATGCTCTTGTACGGTAGCGGCATGGGCGACAGTAATGCGCATGCCCCGAAGGACCTGCCTATTCTCTTGGCCGGTGGCGCCAACGGAAAACTCAAAGGCGGACGTCACCTCAAGGTCGACGAGGGTACACCCCTTTCAAACCTCTACATGACCATGCTCGACAAACTGGGCATTCCGGCGGACAGCATCGGCAACAGCAACGGAAGAGTAGAAGGACTCTCGGGAGTCTAATTTCCTAAGACAACGTCACTCTAAAGGCACCCCTGAATTAAGTTTCACGGGTGCCTTTCGTTTAAGTTCGGGCCACGTCTGAAATATCCGGGCTGAAATTAATAGGGTGAGGGAGCAAACAAGACAGAGGAGGAGTTGCAATGCGAACATTTCGTGAGGCGCTATGTTTTTTCCTTAGTATCTTTCTGTTGACCTCAACCGCTTTTTTCGAAGCGGCGGCTGCGCCGGGTTGGTCGGCCGCTCAAGCAGTGGGAAAGCCCAACACCTTAGTGGCGGGGGATAAGGAATCCGCATGGGCTTCCCTCCAGCCGAACAACGGCGGCGAGTGGCTCAAGCTCGAATACGCCAATCCCGTAGAAATCAAGACCATTCGCATTCGCGAGAACTACAATCCAGGGGCAATCACCAAAGTCTCGGCATTCACCAAAGAAGGAACCGAGTCCGTAATCTGGAAAGGCGACGAGCCCCTCAAAGAGGCCCCCAATACCTTTGAAATACTCGCCGACAGCACCGTCAAATCCCAATCCTTGAAAATCTACCTCGATACCGCGCGCGTCCGTGGATGGAACGAAATCGACGCCGTCCAACTCGTCGGCAAAGACGGATTCGAGCAATGGGCAGTCGCCGCGTCAGCCAGCAGCACCTACGCCTCCAAGTTCGAACACACCGTCGCCAGCCTCCCGCCCGTAGTCGTCAAGACCGTTCCCCAAGCCGGAGATAGGGCCGTCGATCCCTCGCTCGATAAAATCAGCGTGACCTTCAGCAAAGACATGATCACCAAACGCATGTGGTCCTTCAGCCAAATTTCAACCGACACCTTCCCAAAAATTCCCGAGGGCAAAGAGATTGGTTACCTCGGCGATAACCGGACCTGTGTAATGCCCGTCAAGCTAGAACCAAACAAGACCTACGTGATATGGATAAACTCACCCAGGTTCAATAGCTTCAGGGATATAGACAACCATCCCGCGGTTCCGTATCAGCTCGTGTTCAAGACGAAATGACGATGAGTCGATAGTGCAAATACAGCGCACGACCTCACCGGGTTTGATGTGTGCTTTCACCCTTCGGTCAGCAAATGCGCCTGAATCGCGGCCCCGATCCCCACGACCTCCTCAGGATCGAATCGCGCCAAGGGCGTTCTTCCGAATAGCTCCGTCACAAATTCCGACGTAACGCTTTCCCGTGCCCTCTCTCCTACCAGTACAACAATGTCCAGTGCGTCCACATTCAGACCCGCGTCCCGGAGCGCTCGACGGCAAGGCGCTTCCGTTTGAGTCAAGAGATCCGACAGCGCCGGCGTATCGCCCGTGTCTGCGATGCCGTCAGCCGACAAGACCTCAAAGGACAGGCCCTGGTTAGCCACTACCGTGACATCGAAACTGCCCGAAGACAGGTCATACACCACCGCCGTGCCATCTCCCTCACGGAACGTGCCCGACCCCATCGCGGCCGCCACCGGTTCATTGACGAGTCCAAGCACCTCCCATCCCGCCGACACCGCGCCGGCAACAATATTTTGGCGTTGGCCGTCATGCGCATAAGCCGGCACCGCGATGACTACCCGGCGCGGGTTAGCCTCTCCAGCCGCAGCCTTTAGATCCCCTAGCAATCCGCCCACCCGCTCAGGCGAAAACAGGTCCAGCTCCACATCCACCGGCGGCTTCACCCCGACCAAGCGATCCATAAGGCCGCCCAACCCCTATCGCTCGATCCGATCCTCCAGAGGCTCCTTCCGCTCATG
>JAPYPO010000772.1 GCA_029937645.1 Candidatus Hydrogenedentota bacterium | reverse complement strand
CAATCTCATTGGCTCCGGTCGCCGACGGGTCCATATGGGTAATCTCGGTTTAGGACAACAATGGTTGCCATTAATAAATAAGTTTACCCATAAAATAACTATAGGGTCCTCCGGATATCACGACACTCGAAAGCGAGATGCTTGGAGAAACATCCACCTGGTCAAATTCATTAAGTTGGACAAACGCGGAAATTCTATGCGTTACGATACCGCGAAAATTTCCAAAAAAGCTCGCATTCCGAATAACTCCATTTACGCGCAAATCAATTTGGCGATGGTAATTATCTGTAACAATAGAAACATGGAATTCATAGATTTGCGAAACAGGAGCCGTAAATATTCCCGTCGAGGTGTCGTAGTTGTCGCCTGTATCGAAATCCTCAGAATCGAATACGACCGGGTTGCCGTCGTCGGCTACGGAAAGGAACGTGTTGCTGCTTAACCGGGTGTTGAACGCTATCTTTGGCGTCTGCAGAATATCGAGCTGATCCTGCAGTTCGGCAAGCGCTGCTTGCAGTTCAGGCGAACTCACAAGATCGAACTTATCGTGGTTTAGTCGATTAAAGTCGCCTTTCGCGCCCATGGCATTTACGGCGTCAGCATTCGTGTATGACGCGGAGTCTCCCGGTGGCCCCTGTGGTCCTTCGGGACCTGTCGAACCATCCGCACCCGCTGAACCTGTAGCGCCATCAGCGCCTGTTGCACCATCAGCACCATCAGCGCCGGCTGGACCTGTTGCACCGTCCGCGCCCGCTGGACCCGTGTCGCCTGTGTCGCCTTTCGGTCCTATTGGACCAACTGCGCCATCCAGGCCGACAGGACCGACTGGGCCTTGAACACCTTGCGCACCTGTGTTGCCCGTATCGCCTTTCGGGCCTACGGGTCCGATGGAACCTATTGGACTTTGGGGGCCAACGGGTCCAGGCGGCAGGGCCCCTACTGCGGCGATTGCTTCTGTATCTGTATAGCGGACATGGTGAGCGTCGGTATCCGATTTGTGACTGTTAAGATCGTCTTCGCTTGCAAAGTAAGACGAATCTACTCCATCCAACAATTGGGCATCTCCGGCCCTAAAGGCGAAGGGGGCAGCGGAGAAAGGTTCTCTCGTGCCCGTATCCTCGGAGGGAATCTCGAAGGTGCCGCTCTCCTCCAGGTCGGCCTCGAAGCCGAGCCAGATCGAGCTCTTCGTACTACTGAATACTAGAGTGATGTCTTCCTGAGAACCCAGTTCGACAATAGATTCGCCCGCGGTTACTAGAACGTCGGGATGTAATTCCTCCCAGATCCAGTCGTTTGGCTTATCCTTCCTCCCGTCCTTCTTCTTGTAAAGCGTGAAGCGCATATCGTAGGTGCCGTTGATTTCCGTCGAACCGAGACTGCCCTCGAAATCAATGATGTTCGACTGCGCATGTGCCGAGGTTCCCAGCACACAAAACGCAAAGGCCAGTGTGGCGAGTGCGCAGGCGATGCGTCTCTTCATCGTCATCGAATGATGTAGCAGTGGTACAAAATTGCTGTCATCCGAATTACCCACTGCTCGTGTAAACGGCGGTTTAGAAGTGTAGCAGCAAAAGGGCGGTCGAGAAGTGCA
>JAPYPO010000771.1 GCA_029937645.1 Candidatus Hydrogenedentota bacterium | reverse complement strand
TGGGGAATCGTCACGCTCACGCCACGAAAACCAGGCATCGATTTCATTCCCTGGAGAAAGGCCCTCACATCATCCACGCGAAAGGCCAAATACGCGAAATTAATATCGAGCGCTTCGTAGGCGGCATTGTGAATTGTTGGCGACAGGGAGTGGCCAACTGGGTTTCCGATGACGGCGCAAAGCCGCGTCTCCGCGTTTATCGTAGGCATATACCGAGGCCGCCTAACCGGGTGGCCAGGTCATTGGGCGGCCGCCGAGAATGTGCAGGTGGATGTGGTATACGGTCTGGCCGCCGTCGTCGTTCGTATTTATCACGTAGCGCAGGCCCTTCTCTACGAGGCCTTCGCGACGCGCGACTTCGTTGGCCGCCAGCAAAAGCCCTCCCATTAGGCTACGGTCAGTTTCGCTCGCGTCCGTGACCCGCGATATATGCTGGCGTGGTATCACCAAGATATGCGTAGGCGCAGCAGGATTAACATCCCGGAACGCGTAATAGTTTTCGTCTGAATAGACTTCCTCCGAGGGGATCTCCCCGGCAGAAATCTTGCAGAAAAGGCATTCGTCAGCCATGGTTGCGCTCCCAGTAACGATATCTTCGGCGGCAACAGACGATAGCGTAAGCCGCTCTGAAAACGCAATTACTCTCCGCCCGGCGGAATCGGATAGCCGCGCTGTTGCCTGGCGCCCTCTACAAGCAGGCCCCCGGGCGTCTGCGTGATCCGAATGCCCCCGAGCGTGTCGGTTCGGTAACTGAGGATGTTGCGCTCGCGATACCGTTGTAAGACTTCTTCGCCGAGTACGCTTCTTTGTCCCGCGCGGCCCGTAGAAAATACCGCGATTTTTGGATCAACGCTCTCGACAAACGGTACGGAGCTAGAAGTCTTGGAACCGTGGTGGGGGACTTTCAAGATCGTTGCTTGGATATCCTCCTGGGCGAGACGGGCTTCTGCATCGGACTCGATATCTCCGGTCAGGAGAGCGGACAGGCCGGGCCACGACACGCGTAGCGTGACCGACTGGTCGTTGTCCGATGAATGTGCGGGCCAATCGCCTGGAGGATGTACTACTTCGACGGTAGCGCTTCCGAATTTCAGCTTGTCGCCTGCCTTCACTCGGAGGATCGGAATCTGTAGACCGGCGCACTGCTCAAGCAACGCAATCATGAGCTCGGCGTCTTGGTCTCCGGGGCCCACGACCAGCGCACCGACGGAAAAGTGATCGAGCACGTAGGGCAGGCCGCCAATGTGATCGCGGTCGGAGTGCGTCACGATCACGTAGTCGAGGCGGCGCGTGTGATTGCCCCAAAGGAAGGGCGCTACAACCCGCTGCCCCATGTCCGAAAGGCCATACCGGTCGCCTCCATCGATAAGCATCGTCTCGCCGTTCGGGGCTCGAACAAAGGCCGAGTCGCCCTGGCCTACATCAATGAAGGTGATTTCCGCATCGGTTCGCCATGGGGTCCACAGGATGATCGTGGCGGCGAGGCACACCACGGCTGCATAGGGCCAGAGTCTCTTCCTCCACCGAAGCAAGCCGGCTAGAAAACACGCGATCGCCCCATCGTAAGCGACGATGGCCCACAGCGTGGGTGTCGAG